>NZ_JAAKGQ010000062.1:0-19484 GCF_011043515.1 Sphingobacterium sp. SGL-16
GTTTTGGAACAATGATATCGTACAATCCTGAATAAGAACTGAACTGTATTTTTTGTTGGGTAGAAAGCATCCTGATATCCGTTAAAGCTTAATTTAAGATACAAAAAAAGGAGTAGAAAATGCACTTTCCACTCCTTTTTTTTTGCCCAATATAAAAGGGGACTTTTTCAGTGCCCTCAAATTATTCAAGCCTTTTCTTGTTTTAGGTATTGTGATGAAAGTCACTTTTAATTCAAAGCCAGGTCATTAGCCTGTCATCAAAGTGTCATTACTTTTACATCGTTAAACAAAATGATAAAGTAATGCATCTAGAGCAATTTAGTTACGACAACAAGATAGTTCGCAATTTTGGTATCGCGACTATAATTTGGGGTATCGTAGGTATGTCTATCGGTTTGCTGGTAGCATGTCAATTGATATGGCCCGAATTGAATTTTTTGACCCAGTATACCACATTTGGACGCGTACGTCCAGTACATACCAATGCGGTAATTTTTGCTTTTGTGGGTAATGCTATTTTTATGGGTGTCTATTATTCGCTTCAACGGGTATTAAAATCACGTATGTTCAGTGATGTATTAAGTAAAATACATTTCTGGGGATGGCAATTGATTATCGTCGCATCGGCAATTACACTACCATTAGGTTTTACTTCTTCGCACGAATATGCGGAAATGGAATGGCCTATTGACTTAGGTATTACCTTGATCTGGGTGGTTTTTGGTATTAATATGTTTGGTACGATCATCAAACGTAGAGAGCGCCATATGTATGTGGCAGTATGGTTTTACATAGCTACGTTTGTTACTGTAGCCGTATTACACATCGTAAACTCCATTCAGTTACCTGTTACATTTTGGAAAAGCTACTACGTGTATTCAGGTGTACAAGATGCCTTGGTACAATGGTGGTATGGTCATAATGCGGTTGCATTCTTTTTGACTACTCCATTTTTGGGTATGATGTATTATTTCTTGCCAAAAATGGCTAATCGTCCTGTTTACTCTTACAAATTAAGTATCCTTCACTTCTGGTCATTGATATTTATTTATATCTGGGCTGGACCTCACCACTTATTATATACTTCATTGCCATCTTGGGTACAATCTTTAGGTGTTGTATTTTCCATTATGTTGATTGCTCCATCTTGGGGTGGTATGATCAACGGTTTGTTGACATTGCGTGGTGCTTGGGATAAGGTTCGTATAGAGCCTGTGTTGAAATTCATGGTTGTAGCATTGACATGTTACGGTATGGCGACTTTCGAAGGTCCTATGTTGTCACTTAAACAAGTGAATGCTATTGCGCACTTTACAGATTGGATCGTAGCACACGTGCATGTAGGTGCTTTGGGATGGAATGGATTTATGACATTCGCTATCTTATATTGGTTGTTACCTCGTATTTACAAAACTGAATTATATTCTAAAAAATTAGCTAATGCACACTTCTGGATCGGAACATTAGGTATTTTGTTCTACGCAATTCCAATGTATTGGGCTGCTGTAGTACAAGGTTTGATGTGGAAAGAATTTACTCCGGAAGGTGTATTGAAATACCCTAACTTCCTAGCTACTACCTTGGAAATCATCCCTATGCACATGATGCGTGCTATTGGTGGAGCCTTGTATTTGTCAGGTGTAATCATGATGACGTACAACTTGGTGAAAACCATGAAAAAAGGAAAACTATTGGCTAACGAAGCTGCTGAAGCACCAGCATTAGAGCCAGTTGTAGTGAATGAACGTGCTACCCACCGTAGATTAGAACGTAAACCAGTTTTATTCATGGTATTGGCTTTGATCGCTATTCTGATCGGTGGTTTGGTAGAAATGATTCCAACATTTACGATTCAAAATAATGTACCTACAATTGCTAGTGTAAAACCTTATACAGCATTAGAATTACAAGGTCGTGATTTGTACATCCGTGAAGGTTGTGTAAACTGTCACTCTCAAACTATTCGTCCTTTCCGTTCGGAAACGTCTCGTTATGGTGAATATTCGAAAGCAGGGGAATTCGTATATGATAGACCATTCTTATGGGGATCAAAACGTACTGGACCTGACTTGCACCGTATAGGTGGTAAATATCCAAACAAATGGCACTTTGACCACATGTTGGATCCGACGATTACCTCTCCAGGAAGTATCATGCCTGCATATCCTTGGTTAATCGAGCAAGAATTGGATAACTCCAACTTGCAAGCGAAAATGGAAGCCATGAAATCATTGGGCGTACCTTATACCGATGCAGAGATTAACAATGCACTGCAAGATGTAGACAAACAAGCAAAAGGAATTGTAGCTGATTTGGCAGCTAATCAAGTAGAGGTGAAATCTGATCGTGAAATCGTAGCTTTAATCGCTTATTTGCAACGTTTGGGAACAGATATCAAGGCTAGTAAAACAGAATAATAACCATTAATCAGAGGTATTATGTTTAAGCAAATAACAAACTTACAAGGTGATGAAATCTATTTAATGACATCACTATGGATATTCTTGATATTCTTTATCATCGTTGGATTGATGTTGTTTTTAATGAAAAAGGATCACATTCAATATATGAAAGAGATTCCTTTCGATGAATCAGAGCCAAAATCGAAATATTTATCCGATAGCAATTAGAAGTTATGAATGAAATAATAAATGGTACTGAAGTGGTAGCTGAAGTATCGCAATGGAAACTAGGGACGGTCAATTTGTATAGTGATATTTTGGTTATTACTTTGATCGTGGTGATGATAGCATTGCTTTTCGCGGCAGTGGTGGTGAATAAAGCGATGAAATCTATCCTAAATATCACTATGCCTGAGGTTGTCAAAAAGGAAGCTGAGCAAAAACGTATTTTAGCTGCAGAGCGAAAAATTAAAGCCGCTGCTTCTTGGCGCAAATTATTAGGTGTTCGTCCTATTGAGGAAGAAAAAGATATCACAATCGACCATGAATATGATGGTATTACAGAGTTAGATAATCCCGTACCTCTTTGGTTCAATGCTTTATTCTATGGTACAATATTCTTTGGCTTAGTATACCTTATGGTTTACCACGTATTTGGTTGGGGATTGAATCAAGACCAGGAATATGTGCGGGAAGTAGAATTAGCAGAGAAAGCAAAACAAGAATACTTGGCTCAAGCTGCAAATTTAGTGGATGAAAATTCTGTAGAATTCAATGCCGCATTAGCACCGGCTGGTAAAGCCATCTTTACAGCAAACTGTGCTGCCTGTCATGGAGCTAATGGTGAAGGACAAATTGGTCCAAACTTGACAGATAGATTTTGGTTGCATGGTGGCGAAATCAAAGATTTGTTCAAAACTATTAAATATGGTGTACCTGAAAAAGGTATGGTGCCTTGGGAACAAACGTTGACTCCGGGTCAAATCGCAGAAGTCGCAAGTTATATCGTGACATTGCGTGATACTAACCCTGGTAATCAAAAACCTGCAGAAGGTGTGGAAGTAAAATATGAATCAGAAGGTGCTGAGGAATCAGCTGCCCAATAAGAAATATAATTTAGTTTAATTATTATTTGTTAGCAAAAGTGAGCGAAATGGAAGCAGTGGTGAACAATAACGAAGGTCCCGTCTTACCTTCTAAAGGAAAAAAAAGAAACTGGATTTATGCCAAAAAACCATCAGGTAAATTGTATAATTACAGGCAGTGGGTGGGTTATGGTTTGTTGCTGTTTCTATTTCTAGCTCCCTTTATCAAATTGAATGGCAATCCATTCTTGATGTTCAACATTGTAGAACGTAAGTTCTCCATCTTCGGAAATATGTTTTTCCCTCAGGACCTGCATATTTTCGTCTTTGGAATGTTGATTATTATGGTCGGAATCGTGCTGTTTACAGCCGTTTTTGGCCGAGTATGGTGTGGTTGGACTTGTCCTCAAACTATCTTCATGGAGTTAATATTTCGTCGAATCGAATACTTAATAGAAGGTGATTGGACACAACAAAAGAAATTAAATGAGGGACCGAATACGGATGCTAGGGCATGGAAAAAGCTCCTTAAGCATACGATATTTATTCTTATCTCCTGTTTTATTTCTAATATCTTCTTAGCCTATATAATAGGTGTCGATGCGTTGCTGAAAATCATTACTGAACCTATTAATCAGCATTTAGGTGGGTTTATTTCGATAGCTATTTTTACCGCTTTGTTTTATGCTGTTTTTGCGCATGTACGTGAGATTGTATGTACTACGATTTGTCCTTATGGAAGGTTTCAAGGGGTACTTTTGGATGACCAAAGTATGTCCGTGGCCTATAATGTCGAAAGAGGGGAGCCAAGGGGAAAAGTAAATAAGAAAGACGAAGCTAAGAAAGGAGATTGTGTAGACTGTGGGCTGTGTGTGCACGTATGTCCTACTGGAATTGATATCCGAAATGGTGTACAGTTAGAATGTGTCAATTGTACAGCCTGTATCGATGCTTGTGATGCTGTGATGGAAAAAATCGGTAAGCCTAAACGTCTTATTGGCTTTTATTCTTTAGGCGAAGTGGAAGGAAAGAAAGATTTCCAAAAGAGCTATACTCGACAAATTCTTTATTCTTCGGTATTGGTTGTATTGACTGTTGTGTTCTTATTTTTAATATTCAATCGTTCAGAAATAGATGGTTCATTGTTGCGTGCTACAGGAAGTACCTATCAAACACAACCTGATGGTAGAGTCAGCAATCTATATACTATTGAAGTAATAAATAAAAGTGGACATCCTATTCCTTTTGAATTAAAAGCCAGCGAAGCCAAATATGAATTGAAATTGGTAAACAAGATCGATTCTTTAGCGAAAGATGGTACAGCGAAAATGTCCTTTTTCTTGATTACGGATAAAAATAATATTTCGACGTATAAAACGAAAACATCTATAATGATACTTTCTGAAGGTAAGGAAATGAATACATTAAAAACAACATTCATCTGTCCTCCAGGAGCAAATAATAAACACTATGAATTGGGGAAATAAAATCGTGGTCGGAATGGCCAGCTTTATGCTTTTCATTGTCGGGTCTGGAATATATATGGTCACACATGATTCGGATTCGCTTATAGATGAGAATTATTATGAAAATAGTTTGACTTATGATGAGGTGTACGATAGTAAACAGAATCTTTTAGATGATCATGCTAAACCTGTTCTTTCTTTGCAAAATGATACGTTGACTATTCAATTTGTAAGTACTGATAATAAAGGTAAGCTAACCTTCAAACGTCCTTCGGACGGTTCTTTGGACAAAGAAATTCCATTCTACACAAAAGATAAAGAATTTAAGTTGCCTGTATCTTCCTTCACCAAAGGAAATTGGTCGGTGGAAATAGTGTGGAAACAAGGTGATAAAAATTATTTTCACAATCAGCCCTTATATATTCAATAAAATGAGTTACAATCTGCTGGGTTTTTTTATGGGGTTGTTTGGTAGCATACATTGTACCTTAATGTGTGGACCATTACTTTTTGCTCTGCAACAACATCAGCAGTTCTCATTTTCTGTCGCCCTTAATAAAATTCTTTACCAAGTTGGACGAATATTGACCTATGGTCTTATTGGATTATTATTTGGTGTTTTGGGAAGTTCTATAGCGTTGAAAGGTTCACAACAAGGATTTTCTATTTTTACAGGTGTTATTTTAATCCTGATTGGAATTTCCTATGCTTTTATGCATAAATTTCCAGCGCTAGCTGCTTTTCAAACCAAAACAATTCAACCTTTTGCCAAAGCTATGGGCAAATGGTTGTACAAACCTAATGGTTCATTTATCGCTGGAATATTAAATGGATTTTTGCCATGTGGCATGGTTTATATGGCAGTAGCTTCGGCTATGAATGCGGAAACCTCATTGTTGAGTTTGCAATTTATGGTTTGTTTTGGCTTAGGAACTTTGCCTTTAATGCTTTTATTTTCCCTTTTAACAACTCTTCCAAAGAAACTCTTCAAATTCAAGTTCTCGTCAGTATTGCCCCTGCTTTATATCCTAATGGGCTTATGGTTTATGTTGCGTGGCGCGAACTTGGATATACCTTACCTCAGCCCATTACTTCAGATAGATGGTGCTATTTCTTGTCAATAATTAAGTAATAGCTAATTTCTTTTTTATCATAACACGATAGCGTAAGTACAATAAGAGCGACGATGTTAATAAAGCGAATGTCAGTCCGTACCAAACACCTTGAATCCCTAATCCTAAATTAACGCCCATATAATAGCCACTTGGTAAGCCAATGCCCCAATATGCCAATAATGTGATCAGTGTTGGGATATTCACATCTCCCATACCTCTTAGTATTCCAAGCCCAATTACTTGCGTGCCATCAAAGAGTTGAAAAATTCCAGCAATTATTAATAATTGTGCTGCTAAAGCGACGACATCCATATCTTTTGTCATTAGGGAAGCTAAAGGATAATTAAAAACAGCGAAAAATATAGCTGTACATATGGTGTATACTAAAATGATGTGATAAGATACTTTTGCAAATGTCTTCAACCGTGGATAATTTTCCTTTCCTAAACTATTCCCAACCTTTATAGTAGTTGCTCCAGAAATTCCTAATCCTATCATATACGTCATAGAGGCAAGTGTAATAGCCACATTGTGTGCAGCTTGATCCAAAGCACTAATTTTTCCAGCAATTAGAGAAGCTCCTGCGAAAGCACTTACTTCAAAGAAATATTGAAAGGCAACAGGTGTTCCCAATTTTAAGATTGATTTAATGAGTTCTTTCTGAATCGAAAAGAAATTGAATTTGCTGATATATGGTTGAAAATGTTTGGATTTCAATACGTATAAAACCATTACAACCATCATTAAAATTCTATCAGTCAATGTTGCTATGCCGACGCCAGCAATACCCATTGGCTCAATACCAAACATGCCTTTTACGAATATAATTGCTAATATGACATTAAGTACATTGCCCCAAATGGTAATGCGCATGGCTTGTTTTGTAAAACCTAATCCTTCCGCAAACTGTTTAAAAGCACTAAAAATCATTAATGGAAATATAGAAATGCTTAAAACGAGTAGGTAAGGCTTAGCTTCTTCGACGACTAAAGGATCTTGATCTGCGTGTTGCATCATAAACATGGATCCATAGTAAACTCCACAAAATAAAAGTATACTGCATGCAAGATTTATCCAAATACTGTTAGAAAGAAGTTTTGCAATTTCCTCTTTATTGTTTTTGCCACTTGCTTGAGCTATAAGTGGAGTTAATCCGTAAGCTATACCCAAACCAAAAACCAATACCATCATAAACACAGAGTGCGCTAGAGAGGATGCGGCAAGGGATATTTTACCTAAGAAATGACCAATTATCATCGTATCGGAGGTCTGCACAAGCGTGTGCCCCAATTGTGCGATAATGATTGGAATTGCTAAGGCTAATGCACTGAAATAATACGTCTTGAGTTTTTTGTTTTTACTAAACATATACTGTCGAAATAGCTCGCAAAGGTACGAAAGTTTCCTAGCAAACTAAGGTTTTTGAAATGTGTCTAAATATTTACAAATTACTATTGGTCAAAAAGCAGATTAAACTTACCTTAGCAATCTTAGTAAAATTTAAATTGATTAAGAAATGATATTGGCTTTTTTAAATATTGGTACTCAGGAAATGATCCTTATTGTGATCGTGATTTTGTTGTTGTTTGGTGGTAAGAAATTACCTGAGTTAGCAAGAGGTTTGGGTAGAGGTATTCGTGAATTTAAAGATGCTTCTGAGGATATTAAACGTGAAATTTCGGATCAAATTAACAATTTTGAAAAAGACTTGGATGTAAAAGTAGATGATAAACCTACATATACTTCTGCACCTGCGGAGCCTCAGACTCCTGCAGCATCAGAAGATGTCGAAGTAGTTGCAGTAGAAGAAGCTCCTGTAGAAGAGAAGAAATTTCCTCAATTTTCGCAACCAGAAAATACAGTTCAGCATGACCCAGGAGCGCATCCTGTAGATGAGACGGAATACTATAAATATGGTTATAATGATTACTTTGAAGAAGAATCAAAAGAAGGAGAAGAATCAGATGCTGAACCAAATACAGAATCAGAACAAACTAAAGAAAATCCTTCACAAAACGCATAATTATTAGCAAAAACTGATAAGAAAAAGCTGTTGAAATCATATTTCAGCAGCTTTCTCGTTACTATACGATTATAACATTAGATATGTCACACGAGATTATTATTTCAAAAGAGTTGTCTATTACACAAAAACAAGTGAGTACAACTTTAGCATTGTTGGATGAGGGCGCGACTATACCATTTATCTCCCGTTACCGTAAGGAGATGACTGGTTCTTTGGATGAGGTGCAAATTACGGCGATTCGCGATCGTATTCTGCAATTGCGCGATTTAGATAAACGTAAAGAAGCAGTCTTAAAATCTATTCAAGATCAAGGTAAGCTGACACCTGAATTGGAAGAATTGGTTCGCGGTGCGGAGACGATGTCATCATTAGAAGATATCTATTTACCATATAAACCAAAGCGCCGTACCAGAGCTTTAATCGCACGTGAAAAAGGTTTACAACCTTTAGCGGATTATTTGATGGAGCAAAAATCTGGTGATATAGAACCTTTTGCAGAACAATTCTTAAATGAAGAATTGGGCGTTAATAGTTTGGAAGAAGCTTTTGCAGGAGCAAGAGATATTATTGCCGAAACAGTAGCGGAAGATGCTGAAGTGCGTGCACAGGTACGTAAAGTTTTCTTGGAAAAAGGAAATTTCGTTTCGCGTGTCGTGCCAGGAAAAGAAGAGGCTGCGTTGAAATACAAAGATTATTTCGAATGGTCCGAACCTTTAGATAAAGCGCCTTCACATCGTGTATTAGCTATGCGCCGTGGCGAAAAGGAAGAATTGCTGTATTTGGATATCGAGGTGGAAGAGGAATTGGTTATTCCTAAAATCGAAAAGGTATATTTAAAAGGGAATAACGAAGCGGCTAAGCAAGTTGAATTAGCTTTATATGATGGTTACAAACGCTTGTTGAAACCTTCGATGGAAACTGAAATCCGCGTCTTGACACGTCAACGTGCGGATGAAGAAGCAATCAAAGTATTTGCAGATAATGTACGTCAGTTATTATTAGCAGCACCTCTTGGTCAAAAACGTTTGATGGCTATTGATCCAGGTTTCCGTACTGGTTGTAAAACTGTCGTGTTGGATGCGCAGGGTAACTTATTAGAAAATACAGCAATTTTCCCACATAATGGCTCGGGTGGTGTCGCTGAAGCAGAACGTACGATCAAATATTTAGTTTCTAAGTATGACGTGGAAGCTATTGCAATTGGTAATGGTACAGCAGGTCGTGAGACTGAAGATTTTGTTCGCAAATTGGGATTGAAAGATGTAACCATTGTGATGGTGAATGAAAGTGGTGCATCTATTTATTCGGCTTCAGAAGTGGCACGTGAAGAATTTTCTGATTATGATGTGACGGTTCGTGGTGCAGTATCAATCGGTCGTCGCTTGATGGATCCTTTGGCTGAATTGGTCAAAATTGACCCTAAATCTATAGGTGTCGGACAATATCAACATGATGTGGATCAAAATAAATTGCAATCCGCATTAGATGATACCGTTGTTTCTTGTGTAAATGCAGTTGGAGTAGAGCTTAATACTGCTTCTAAACAAATCTTATCGTATATATCGGGATTAGGACCAGCATTAGCTCAACAGATTGTGAATTACCGTAAAGAAAATGGTCCTTTTAGTTCACGTCGTGAATTGAAGAAAGTTCCTCGTTTGGGTGATAAAGCCTTTGAACAAGCAGCAGGTTTCTTGCGAATTCGTAATGCAAAACATCCTTTGGATGCTTCTGCAGTTCACCCAGAACGTTATGAATTGGTTGAGCAAATGGCAAAAGATTTGGGAGTTGGAGTAATCGAATTGATGAAAGACGAACAGCTTCGTAAGAAGATTGATTTAAAAAAATATATTTCAGATGAAGTTGGCTTGCCAACCTTAAATGATATTATTGCCGAATTAGCTAAACCAGGATTAGATCCTCGTGAGCAGTTTGAAGCCTTTTCTTTTACAGATGGCGTGAATGCTATTTCGGATTTGAAAGTAGGTATGAAATTGCCAGGAATCGTAACGAATATTACCAATTTTGGAGCTTTCGTGGATATCGGTGTGCATCAAGATGGTTTAGTGCATTTGAGTCAATTGGCTAATCATTTTGTTTCAGATCCGCATGAAGTGGTGAAAGTGCAACAACAAGTGATGGTGACTGTAACAGAAGTTGACGAAAAGCGCAGTCGTATTGCTTTAACCATGAAAACCGAACAAAAGTCTGCACCTCGTAAACGTTCTGAACGTAGAGAAGAAAAAGCTCCTGAAACAGATATGGCAGCCAAATTAGCGGCTTTAGCAGGAAAATTTAAATAGAATCCATAGGGGATATATTAATTTAAACGTCATTTCGACGAGTCATGAGGAGAAATCTAATGCTTGTTATTAGATTTCTAATTTCTTTGCACTTTTTCGAAATGACGTTTTTAAATTATAAAATTCGTTTATCTTTTGTCTGCTACGATAGAATAAACCATTGGTATTTTATTATCCAGGTGTTTTATTTTAAACTTTTTGGGTCCAAATTCCACCGTATGTTGAAAACAGTTGTAGGGTGAATAATCATACTCCGCAAAGGAGCTAATCTGTAATCCATTTTGGATTAAACTGCTCAAAACTTCACCCAAATCGTGATTCCAATAGACATATTCTTGATGGATATCTGTTTCGCGGTCTGCATAAGTTCCCTTTTCTTTTTCTACAATTGGTCCTGTATTGAAGTAATTGTAACCAACTTTTTCAAAATTATCATCAAACATCCATACCACAGGATGAAATTCCACAAAGACAAATTTTCCAATAGGCTTAAGGAAATGAGAAATTACATTTGCCCATTTATTCAAATCAGGTAGCCAACCAATAGTACCATAGCTGGTAAATACTATGTCGAATTCTTGATCCAAATGATTTGGTAAATCATAAATATCACAGCACACGAATTTTGCCGAAGAATTTGTCTGATCAGCTAAATCTCTTGCTGTCTGAATTGCTTTATCTGATAAATCTACACCTACAACTTCAGCTCCCAGACGGCTTAATGAAATGCTATCCTGACCAAAATGGCATTGTAAATGCAATACAGCCTTCCCTTTCAGATCGCCTAATAGTTCTAATTCAATAGGATTCAACGAACTGTTTCCTTGCAAAAAGCCGTGTAGGTCGTAAAATTCCGAGTGTACGTGAAATTCTGTTCTTTTATTCCAGGAATTTTTATTGATTTCTAAATAATCTAAAGGCTTATCCATTGGTCATGTGTTTATGTAAATATAGGATTTATTTAATAGCTGTAATTAGTATATTAGCAATTATGACTATCCAAGAATACAAAGAATCTCTAACAAAAGATAATTTTCCTCCAGTATTATCTGTGCAGTTACAAGCTTTATGGTATGATGCAAAAGGCGATTGGCAGAAAGCCCATGATTTGATTGATCATTTAAATGATTCAACTTCAGCGCATATTCATGCGTATTTGCACAGAGTAGAAGGTGATTTGTGGAATGCTCGGTATTGGTACAATCGTGCTAAACAACCAGAATTTAAAGGAACGCTGGAAGAGGAATGGAATTATTTGCTTAAGCTTTATATAAAATAAGAGCGCAACTTAAAGCTGCACTCTTAATATTTATTAATCTTTACAAGGTATTTTTCTTCTGCCTGATCCCAAAGATTTCATGACTGTTTTACCTTCAACTCTTGTTGTGGCTTTGATTTTATTCGTTCCGTTACCGCCATTCCAAGTTACTTTGTTGAATTTAGCATTGTTCTTTAAGCGTAATGGCAATAATTCTCCTCCGCTAGTTTTGCTACCATAAATCAGTACGTCGCCATTTCGTCCTATTACAACTCGAACAAGTGGCTTAGCAGCTGTTCCTTTTAAGTTCCAAATAGCGGCTACTTGATTGGATTGATATTGGCTACCATCCGCAAATTCAATATTTTGAGTAGTTAGCGTAGCATTATTTTGAAATTGAATATCATTAGTAGAGACATTTGTCCCAAAAAGAGGTTGATCATTTACCTCCAGATTGAACGCATTATCTAATTCTAAAATATCATATACAAATCCATAATCCGCACCTACTTCTGTGTATTGGAAGGAAATAACCTCTCCATTTTTTTTAAAGGTATTTGCATCAAAATTAATTCCCGTATAGGTTACATTTTTGGGATTCCACCAAGTCCCTTCATTGATGGTCTTTTTAATTTCTTCAAATTCCCAATTAAAACCATTAGTGCCATTTACAGCTTCCGTACAAGTTTTTAGAGTTAGAATAAGATTATAACGATATCCTGGTTTGATACTTAAATTAGATACAGTAATGTTCGATTTGGTCTCACCATCTACCGTTAATGTCCCAAATTTTAAACTTGCCGTACTAGTTTTATCATGAATTAAAGTTGTAGGGGTTGCGGTAATAGTTCGTTGTCCTGTTCCTAACGCAGGGAATGTTACTCCTTTACCTGCGGTATTCAATGTGCCATAAATAAGAGAGCCATCCGAAAGCTTTAAACTTACTTTTTCTACCACAGGATTAAATACAGCATTAGAAATGGCTGTGATAGCACCTGTCATGGTTTGGTCCATCTGTAGAGTGGTAGTTATTTCGCTGAATTTCGGTTTTAGAATTGCTGCTAGGAAGTTTTGTCCTTTGCTGAGTTTTGTTGTTTTGCTCCAATATAATAAGTCTGAATTCACATCCGCAACAGTAGCTGTACTTAAGGATTTTTCATTTTGTACCGAAGGTAAAAGGCTGGTGGATCGGGAACTCACAACGATAAATGTATAATTTGTATAGGTATTTAACACGATAGCGGATTCAAGAGTTTCACTACCGTATATATAATCGCGTGAAGCGACCAGATTCCCTTCATCGCCGTACACCAAAAGCTTATATTTCACATTTTTAACCAACTCTTTACGAACAGCGCTGGCATTTTGTTTCAGCCCTTTGGTTAGTTCCTTAGCGTTATTTTCTTGAACAGGAATTAATTGACTTTCAATATGAAAATCTTTGTCTACATATTGAATATGTGCTGGAATTTCCTTTTCAGGAGAAGTAGAAGTATTTGCGTATAGTTCAGTTTCAGCCTCATATTCTAATCCTTCTAAATTAATGCTTAATAAAGCCTCATTTTGGGTATCGAGGGTTTCATTTTGACTTTTCTCACATGAAGAAAAAAGAAATGTTCCTGCTATTAAAATAAAGCATATATACATATATAGATTGCCTTTAGTCATTATTTTGTGCTTTTAATAATTTTTTTACCAGTCGATAGTTCTTCTTACATCCTCTTCTTCTTGCCAGTCTTCAAACATTTGAAAATTTCCATCGTCGGCTAATACTGTTGCCGACCCAGCAGCTATTGCGTATTCTAATTCGATAATATTGACAGTGATTGTCTGCATTACACAAGGAAATTTACTAGTCATTCGTCCTATGATTTTCCTGTTTAGTTGTTGTAGCAAATTCTTTATATGCTACCTTTTATTCTTTATTGCTACACAAAATTATGGGTATAAAATCTGCTTTATTTATATTTTACAGGCTTTAAATTGTCGTGTAGTTAGGAATCTACATATTGTCTTGGAAAGAATAATTTTTAATTAAAAAGTTGCATAAGCAACTTTTTAATTGTAATTAATAAGTAGAAAGCAATATGTGTTGATGGCGGCTGTTGTATTTATAGTAAATTATGGTGTGTAAATAAAGGATATTTTTTCCTTTTAAGAAAGTGTGTAGCCGTTATTAGGGGTTTGATAGCAGAGGGAGTAAAATTTTCTTTATAAATTACAGGTAATTACTCTCCGGAAGATATTATGTTATCTATTTAAACAGAAGTGAGAGGAGATAAGAAGTTATTTAGCGGATTTCCAAATCCATAATCTTCTCCAGAATTCACCCAAAGAGTTAAATTCTTGACGGTAGACTAAGCCTAAAGCATTGATATATTCTGCATCCAAAGAACGTATCAAGAAATTGCGTGTATAAGGTCGATTGTAAGCTCGGAACAAGAGACTGCCGTCTTGCTTAAGTTTATACGTAAGTTCTGCATCTGTAGTAACTCCTTGCCGGAAAAATGTCAGATCGGTAGCTTCATAATTTGTACGATCCGTGATCCCTCCAGAAATAACCAATCTGTCATTCCAGAAACGTATTGATGCAGAAGCATCATTGAATGAGCGGATATTTAAATCCAGAAAATTGATGTTTAAAGATTGAGAAATGATGTTGTTCAGCTGATTAAATGCGATTTCCGTTCCTGCCGAGAGGAGAGTATTGTTTACCTCTCGACCAATTTCATTCGTAGAACTTGGTGTAAAACTTCTTCGTACAATCAAACTCAATGCTTGTTGATTGACGTTGTTGGCGTCACTTAAATAGCTTTGTAACTGATCTTTGATATAAGGATTTTGAGGAAAGTTCAAATCAAAAGTCACGTCGGGCTGTTCTAATGTGCCTTTTATAAGCATGTCCGCTTGTGCTAATACCCTTTCGTTATCTCCTGTGTGGCCGGCAGCATTAAACAATGGGCCAATGGCTGTGCGCTGTTGATAGATGGCATTTAGATTAATTACAGCTTCTGAAGGATTACCTGTCCAACGGATGGTTCCACCTTCTTTGATATCAAAATATTTATTGATAAAATCTTGCGCGGTGAAGTGGAATTTACCTTTGCTGACCACATAATCTCCGAACATCTCAAAATCACCTAAGCTAGAAATCTTCATCGATATAGTGCCATTTCCACTGCCTTTTAATGAACCCATACTCGTTTGTAAATTCACCTCAGCATCAGGCGTAAGGTTCAGATTCATATTCATTGTCAGACCATTGAATAAGTTTCGTCTTGCGCGCAGTTCATTTTCAGAAGAATCAGGACTGACGAAATAAATGAAATCATTATCCGAAATGGTCATTGCCGAATTGAATGGCAAGGTGATGGCAGTACCGCTCTCGGATTTTGCATCAATATCTATATTGATTGATGAAGTATACCCTTTGAATCGGAAAGTACCGGTAGCAAAAGCAGTCCCATAATACAGATTGTTATCTTTATAATTCGTATTTAAAATCATAAAGCGGTTACCACTCAAATCGACATCGATATAAGGATTAGCTAATTTTTGGAGGTTAATTAATCCATTTGCTTGCGCTTTATTTCCTTTAATATCTCTTACCGATAAGTTTTGCAGCATAATCGCGTTGTTCTCAACCATTGCTATCTGGTTGTCCACATAATAATGTGTATTCAGATAATTAACCGTGAATTCTGCATCATTAAAGCGGCCAATACCCGTAATTTTTGGATTTTTAAATGTGCCTTTAATATCTACCGTGGCATTTCCTTTTCCACGTAAGTCAGAAACGAGATTCTTTAAGAAAGGTTGAAAGATTACTAAGTCAGCTTCCTGAAGTGTGCCTTTTAAATCCAAAGGCTCATCCTCATCATAGAAATTGTATTCTCCATTTAAGATAACTCCTCTTTTCTGTTGATCTAAAAGTTTTAAATCAATCAACATATTGCCCGAAGTAGGGTTGAAATCTGCATTCAATGCCAATTGTCCAACTGGAATCTCATTGTAAATAATAGCACTTGTTTGAATATTGGCTGAAGCTACCGCATTTTTGAAAACCGAAGTGACATCAACTTTTCCATCTAATGAACCTTGAAGATTAATTCCTAAAGGCTTGGTCAGTCCATTCAGCGAAGTCAAACTAAAATTATTGAATTGAACATTTAATTTGTCGTTTTCTTTGGAAAGAATGCCATTCAACTCTATTTGTTGTTTTTCTTGACTTAAGAATAAGTTTTTGACGAAAATTTTTCCTTGAGAAATATGGAGTTGTGCATCATTGTTAATATTCCAGGAATCTTTGTTGATAACAATGTACGAAGGTTTGAAGTGGATGAAGGCAGGACTATTAGGTGCAAAATGAATATCTCCATTTAAATTTAAATAGTTGTTTGCATTGCGTTCGGACATTTCTACATTAAAGACAAGACTATCATTTGCTAAGACATTTCGTATAGAAATATAATTGATATAAGTACTGTCTGCAAAATTGATTCTGTCTGCTGTTAAATCTAGAGAAAAGGCTTTTTCATCCGCATTTTCAAGAATAGAAAGATTGCTCAGTTTAATACCTTTATAGACAAGCGAAGGACTAAATGCAACAAACTTCGCTGTATAATTTTCGGAAGAGAACTGTGCGTTTAAATGTGCGCCATCATCCAATGATAAGGTCGGATCTAGCAATGCTGAAATCGGTTGAAACGACTTCACGTTTAAATCTAAGTTGAAATTTTGCGGATTATATTTCTTTACTGGCAGATTAATAGCTGGCGCATAGCGCAAAGCCAACGACTGAAAATATGGAACAATAGTATTTAAATCAATTTCTCCTGTGATATGTGCGTCCAATACATCTGAATTTAAGGAAAGAATACGATTTTGTTCATTTCCTTCTGCCGTAAAGTTGATGTCTTGAATAACAAACAATCCCTTGCTGGTACTCAACTGGACAGAATCTGCATAGAGATAGCCTGTCATAGTATTTAAGTTGCTTCCAGTCAAATTCGTGTTGAGGTGCGCCTTATGAATGATGACGCTATCCTTATTGAGCCATCCTAATTTGTTTGGTGAAGCATGTGAAATAGCAGCATCTAGAAGATAACTAGGGTCCGATTGTTGTAAATCAATAGACGCATCATAAAGCAATTGCAGATTTTTATCGTTGATATCTCCGTTAATGGCTAATATTTTATCTTCAAAAGTGCCAAGAATATGTACTTTTTCGTAAGTGTATTTATTAAAGGAAAGTTGTTTTGCTGTGCCGTCAAAAACTAAATATAAGTCGTCTAAAGTAATGCCTTTGCCTTTCAATTTTAAATCAAAACCTGTTTGGCCAATGCTTTTTTGATTCAACACATCACCTGCTTGAAAGCTTCGGCTAATTAATCGACCATTATAGGATAATTGATTCTTGATAGCGATATGTGCATCTGCCTGTACAGAACCAGCTCCTGTGGCCAAATTTCCTTTTACATCAAAATCATTGTAAAGCCCTATAAAAGAACCCGTATAATTTAGATTTTTGAGATTATGTAATTGCTTTGGCAAGCTAATTTTTTTATTGTCCGCCAGTTTGGGCACAAAATATTCAATATCCTCAGCCGAAGTTTTGAGTTCTTTGATAGCAAAGCCAAAAATAGTTTTGTCAATGTTTGGCAAACCTTTTATGGTGAAATTGGAAACCAAATTAGTTTTCTTACCTGTGCTCAAATCTACATTTCGCGCTATAATATCAGAAACAGTACCATGTAAGTCCGCATTATTAATAGCTGTCGTAAATTGTACCTGCTCCATAGATGGCGCAAAAAATTCGATGTCTTTTGAATCGACATAGGAATCTTTCAAATTAGCTTCAACATTCACTGCTGTAATAAAAGAGCTGAAATCTTTTATATCATCGTATTGAAAAACCAAAAAATCTCGTAGCGTAGAATTATTGGTTTTGATTAGCAAATCTTCAAATCTCATTTCTTTATTGCCATATGAAGCATTTGTAGAAATTTCCTTAACCTCAAATCCAGATTTCTCTTTCAAGGTGAGTTTATTGATTCGTGCGGAGGTAATGGAGTCTAACTTAATTTTATCTAAGACCCCAGAAAAATCTGTCACATAGAGATCAGCAAAATTGACACCTTTGCGTGGGAATGTATATTTATGATTAACCATTCGAAACCTGTTGTTGACAAGTTCGATGCGGTTTAACGCGAGTTCTAATTTTTTCTTTTTCGGCTTTGTGGAATCTTTGGGACTGGAGAAATATTTGACATATTTCGAGAGGTTAGTACTATCCTGATAGATTTGATAGTTAAGATATGCACCTTCGAGTTTAATTCGTTCTACAGTAACCTTATTTTCAAAGAAATGCAAAAGATCTAAATTTGCATTCGTTTCTTTAGCGTAAAACGTGGTGTCACCGTTACGTTCTGTAATAGCAAGATTTTGTAATGATAATGTAGAAAATGGTTTGAAATAAATTTTGTCCAGCGAAATGTTGGCGTCCAATTCTTCGCTGAGAAAAGTAGCTACACGCTTCGTAAGATAAGTTTGTACGGAAGAAAACTGCAATGATATTACAGCCACAAGCACGAGTAAGAGTATACTCGCGACTGTCCAAAGCGTTATTTTTAGTATTTTTTTGATACTTTTGTGCGTTAAATAAATTCTTCCAAAATGGCTGTTATTCTAGGGATCGAGTCGTCGTGTGATGAGACCTCAGCGTCTATCTGTATAAACGGTGAAATCAAATCAAATATTATTGCTACACAAGCTATTCATGCCAAATATGGTGGAGTAGTACCAGAGCTAGCTTCACGTGCGCATCAGCAAAATATTATTCCGACGGTTGATCAAGCATTACAGCAAGCCAAAATTACAAAAAATGATGTAGATGCCGTAGCTTTTACGCGCGGTCCTGGACTTTTAGGTTCTTTATTGGTTGGAACTTCATTTGCGAAGTCATTTGCTTTGGCGCGGAATATTCCTTTAATCGACATTAATCATATGCAGGCGCATATTTTGGCGCATTTTATCGATGATCCAAAACCCAATTTTCCTTTTCTGTGTTTGACAGTTTCTGGTGGTCATACGCAAATTGTGTTGGTAAAAGATTATTTCGATATGGAATTAATTGGTCAGACATTGGATGATGCCGCAGGCGAAGCCTTTGACAAGACGGCTAAAATCTTAAATCTTCCATATCCTGGAGGTCCATTAATTGACAAGAATGCTAAACTTGGAAATCCTAACGCATTTAAATTGCCGGAGCCTCAAATTCCCGATTTGAACTTTTCTTTTTCGGGATTGAAAACGGCTATTCTATATATGGTGCAAGGCGAATTGAAAAAGAATCCTAACTTCTTGGAAGAAAATATGAATGACATTTGTGCTTCTGTCCAAGAAAGAATCGTTTCTATCTTATTGAATAAATTGAAAAAGGCTGCTAAGCAAACAGGTGTAAAAGATGTTGCTATTGCAGGAGGTGTTTCTGCTAACTCAGGATTACGTGAATCCTTGTTAGCCATGGGAGAGAAGTACAAATGGCGTGTGTTTATTCCAAAATTTGAATATTGTACCGATAATGCCGCAATGATTTCCATAGCTGGCTATCACAAATATTTAAAAGGAGAGTTCGTAGGGCAAGATGTTGCCCCTTTAGCAAGAATTCCTTTTTAAAAACAAGAGTAACATTACAAAATGTTACTCTTGTTTTTATGTGCGCCCGGCATGGGCGTGAACTCTAGGGTGTAAGTCCCGAACGTGCCTTGATAGTGGGAAACGTTAACTTAAGGCAAGGGTGTCCTTCGCGAGGGGGAATCTGAAGGAAA
>NZ_JAAKGQ010000063.1:0-18009 GCF_011043515.1 Sphingobacterium sp. SGL-16
GATACATCATTGGTTTGACAGAAGTCAGCAGACGCCGTAGTACTTTTTTTTTTTAGGAAGGAAGGGCTGAACATTAAACGTCCGTTTAAACTATGCGAATTGGGCTTATCGTAAAGAAAGCAGAAAACTTCGAATGGAGAGCTGCCCTGTAAGGGATATGCTGGAAGCAGAAAAGTAGCAGGGAGCGCTGAGCGATATCTTGAAAGAAAACAGAAGACACGGAAACAGGGAAAAAAAAAGAATGCAAAACGAGATGTTACTGGAAGAAATTATCAGTAGTAGCAACCTACATCAGGCATACGATCAGGTTGTAGGAAACAAAGGAGCACCCGGTACTGATAATGTGGGTCACGTTGAATTTAAAGAACAGCTCTCATGTGAATGGCGTGATGTTAAATTACAACTAGAGCATGGCGAATATCGCCCTTTGCCTATTAAACGTGTTAAAATCCCTAAACCCAATGGAGGGGAACGTCTATTGGGTATTCCTACCTATATGGATAGGCTTATCCAACAATCCATCTCTCAGGTTTTGGTAAGAATGTATGATCCTGACTTTTCGGAACATAGCTATGGTTTTCGTTCAGAGAAGAATGCCCACCAAGCATTAGTAAAAGCCAAAGAATACATTAACTCGGGATATAGCCATGTTGTAGATCTGGACCTTGCCCAATTCTTTGACCGAGTAAACCATGACTACTTAATGAATGAACTAAGCAAGAAGATCATTGACAAGCGAGTTTTGAAACTAATTCATCGGATCCTTCGTGCCGATATTCTGGATGAAGGCAAAATTGACTTCTTGCAAACAGGGTGTTCCGCAAGGCGGTCCATTAAGTCCATTGCTTTCTAATATCATACTAGATAAACTAGATAAGGAACTGGAAAGTAGAGGTCACCGCTTTGTTCGCTATGCAGATGATTGTAGTATCTATGTTAAAAGTAAACGAGCAGGAGATCGAGTAATGGAAAGCATCAGTAAGTATATTGAAAAGGAACTAAAACTGAAAGTAAATGTAGAAAAGAGTATTGTTACACGTCCTTGGCGCACACGCTTATTGGGGTTTACGTTCTATCATAAGAAGGGCAGCAAAGGAATTAGTGTACATGGTAAAAGTATTAGTATCTACAAGGATAAAATCCGTAAAATTACTAGTCGTAGAAGCCCTCTATCTATAGGTGAGCGCATGATGCAAATCCGAAGATTGAACCAAGGGTGGGGAAGCTACTTCAAGTTAAGTGAAACGCGCAGTATATTCTCAACCTTAGACGAATGGATGCGCAGCCGTGTTAGACTATGTTACTGGAACCAATGGAAGAGGGTCAAGACGCGTGTGAGTGAGCTCAAGAAATTAGGAGTGACTCCCAATCAAGCTTATCAATGGGGTAATACCCGTAAAGGCCCGTGGCGCACTGTAAATAGCCCAATCCTAAAACGAACGCTTACCACTGCATTTTTAAAGAAAGAAGGACTATTATACCTAACCGATATAATAGCCCCAAAGACTGTTAATGTTTAATGAACCGCCGTATGCCGAACGGCAAGTACGGTGGTGTGAGGGGTCAGGTAATCAAATAATGATTACCTTCCTAATCTATAGTCAGCTTAGTCCTATAAGTGAATTACTTCACCATAAGCATCTGCGGCAGCTTCCATAATAGCTTCACTCATTGTTGGGTGAGGGTGAACTGATTTAATAATTTCGTGACCAGTTGTTTCTAATTTACGCGCTACAACTACTTCAGCAATCATTTCAGTTACGTTAGCACCAATCATATGTGCACCTAAGAATTCACCGTATTTTGCATCGAAAATTACTTTAACGAAACCGTCTTTTGCACCCGCAGCAGATGCTTTACCTGATGCAGAGAATGGGAATTTACCCACTTTGATTTCATAACCAGCTTCACGAGCTGCTTTTTCTGTAAGACCTACAGAAGCAATTTCTGGCGAACAGTAAGTGCATCCAGGGATGTTGTTGTAATTAATAGGTTCGACGTGTAAACCTTTGATTTTCTCTACACAAGTAATGGCTTCTGCTGAAGCAACGTGTGCCAAAGCTTGCCCTTTTACGATATCACCGATAGCATAAACGCCATCTACATTTGTTTTGTAGAAATCATCAACTAGTACACGACCTTTATCTACTTTGACACCAACTTCTTCTAAACCGATGTTTTCGATGTTTGGAGCAATACCTACCGCTGATAATACGATTTCAGCTTCGATTACTTCTGTACCTTTCGCAGTTTTGATATTTACTTTTGATAAAGCACCCGAAGTATCTACTGAAGTTACTTCAGATTTAGTCAAGATATCGATACCTGCTTTTTTCAAAGATTTTTCTAATTGTTTTGATACTTCTTCGTCTTCTACAGGGACGATGCGGTCCATGAATTCAACGATAGTTACTTTTGTACCAATTGCATTATAGAAATAAGCAAATTCTACACCGATAGCACCAGAACCAACAACTACCATAGATTTAGGTTGTTGAGGTAAGTTCATAGCTTGGCGGTAGCCAATGATTTTTTTACCATCTTGAGGCAAGTTAGGTAATTCTCTCGAACGAGCACCTGTTGCTAAGATTGTATGTTTTGCTGTATATTCTTTTACACTGCCGTCTGCAGCTTTTACTTCTACTTTGCCACCTTTTTTGATTTTAGCAGTACCCATGATCACATCGATCTTGTTCTTTTTCATTAAGAATTGGATACCTTTGCTCATTCCATCAGCGACACCACGACTTCTTTTTACAATTGCACCAAAGTCAGCTTCTCCGCCTTGTACTTTAATACCGTATTCTTCAGCATGGTTTAAGTATTCAAATACTTGAGCACTTTTTAATAAAGCTTTTGTAGGAATACATCCCCAGTTTAAACAAATACCGCCTAAAGCTTCGCGCTCTACAACGGCAGTCTTAAAACCTAATTGAGATGCACGGATAGCAGCAACATAACCACCCGGTCCAGATCCAATCACAATAATGTCGTAGTTCATATAGTTTTTGAATTAGTTTTCTTTTTCAAATTTTGTAGCCAAAAATACACTTTTTTTTTGGCTTCACTATACTATATTGATAGGTAATTGACTAAAACTAATAAATATTGTTTCCTTTATTTGAGGTGATGCTTTTTAAATATTTTATTTTTTGATAATTTAATTCCTCAGAATTGCCTCTTTTTAGAGAAATATAAGCGATATTGAAATACCTTTTATAAACGAATCAATCTATAATGAAAAACCTGTTTTTTACTTTAATCTTACTATTATTATCCTTGAGCGGATGTACTCAATCTGTAACTTCTTCAGATCTAACCTCTAATTTGCGCCAAACGCAATGGTATAAAGCTAAAGTAGCTTATTTAGGCGATTCTATTACCGATAAAAGAAGGATAGGAACGAAGAAAGTGTATTGGGAGTATTTAGAAGATTATTTAGGGATTCAATCATATGTTTTCGCAAGAAGCGGACATACTTGGAATGATATAATGGTACAAGCTCAAGAACTAAAAGATTTGGGGATAGATGAATTGTCAGCAATAATTATTTTTGCGGGTACGAATGATTATAATTCCAATACGGAAATGGGGACACTATATACTGAATCATTACAACTCACCAATCATAATGGTGAACAAGTACAAAGAAAGTTTAGGGAAAGTTCTTTTGATACAAATACTTTTTATGGCAGAATCAATAGCGTATTATCTTTCTTAAAACAGCATTTTCCCCAACAACAAATCATACTTTTGACACCTATTCATCGTGGATACGCGCACTTTAATGAAAAGAATGTGCAACCTGACGAACGCTATGCGAATGGAGTTGGATTGTATATTGATGATTATGTGGAGGGCATCAAAAAAGCTGGACAATATTGGTCTTTACCAATTATTGACTTGTTTGGTACTTCGGGACTATCACCTTTGGTAGATTCTCATGCTATGTATTTTGCGAATAAACAAAAGGATTTGCTCCACCCTAATGCGGATGGACATAATAGAATGGCTCAAACAATTATGTGTCAGTTGCTACAATTTCCTGGTAAATTTTAATATATGAATTTTGTCAGTCTTTGGTCAATATAGATTATAACTATTTTTTAACACTTAATAATGGCTATTTTCGTAGCGAATTAATTTATAAGTATGTTACGAATTTTTCAGCAAGTAGCTTTGTGGGAAGCGATTTCAACTATTGTGTTATTCTTTATTGCAATGCCATTAAAATATTTTGCAGGCATTCCTGAGGCAGTAAGAGTGGCGGGTTCGATACACGGATTTTTAGTGGTTATATTCGTAATCCTTTTGATTATGTGTTGGCAAACTTTTAATTGGAAATTTTCTAGAGTAGTAAAATACTTTGTACTTTCTTTGATACCTATTATTTCTTTCTGGGTCGAACGAGATGTAAAGAAAGACATCCTTAATAAAACAAAAGCAAGCTAATTAGCTTGCTTTTGTTTTATTAAGGATAGTTGCGATTCTTCAAAAAAAGCTTAATCTTAAAATCCGGCTGGGGGAATAAGATTTATAGTTATCCTATTCATTTTATATCTTTTCATGTCAATATTATGAATAAATAGTGTCTGATTAGACGTTGTTGCATTATTTGAAACTTTACGTAGCCTCAAATCATGTATCCTAATGACAGATTTATATTTTGTATATATTGGAAAATTTTGATCATGAATAGTCAACATAGAGATCTCATCGCAATAGAGTTCTTGGACGAATTTAGCGTTATCACCCAATAATGAAGTTTTATTATCAGGATCTACGAACCTAATTGTTCTTCCAATGGTAATGTAAGGCGTAAGATAGTCTGATCCCATTAATTTCTCAAAGTGTGTATTCACAGTGTCTGGATTAGGACGACTTGGATTTGGTATTGCTTGGGTTAATGTCAAATCACTTATTTTAAACCTTACTTGTGTTACAGAAGGATAAATTCGAGCTCCTAAACCTGACGCAGTTCCATTAGATATGCTAAATGTGTACCCTGCAGGTGCTTTTAAGCGGATTTCGTAGCCATGGAATTGATGCCTTAAATTAATTCTAAGCTTTAATTCTTTAGTAACTTTGTGTGTTTCTTTCCAAAACATAAAAGCTGCGCCACCATCTAACGAACTTATTTCAGCAGTATTTAAATTCGTTGTTGTTAGGGCTTTCAGTGTTGGAATGGTTCCATTATTAGAATTTGTCGTATTGTATTCAGAATAGCATACGAAAGTATATGTTTCGCCGTTAATAAGTTTTAATGTTTGTTTCTCACTTTCTATATTACATCTGATGTATGTAACTAAATCAGCTTGATTGCCATCTTTGTCGTAGGCAATTAGTTTATATCTCCAGCCTGTTTTTAAGTCGTATGCAATCTCAGTTGCGGCTAGTTTTGACTTATTGATTTTTTCAGTAGCCCCATAGGTTATGCTGTATCCAATTGTTTGACTGTTGTCATTTGTTTGTGAAAATGAATTGGAACTAGTAGTAGTAGCATTTTTTTGTGTTGTAGGGGTATAAACATCCATTTTCTCTACGGAAATATTTCCTATACCTATAGCTATTATTTCTCCGTTTTTACTTATCTCCTCATCTATCTTAGTACAGTTCATTAATAGATTTGAAATAATAATAATTATTAATGAGTGTAATTTTATATTACGCATGTCTTAAGTATTAATTTTTTAATTGGAAATCTACATTTATAATTTCTTCATCTTCCCATGAATGTATTAAAAAGCCATCTTGATTTGGTTGGATCAAATTATAATTTGAGCCTGTACATAGGCTGTGTTCTACATTAATTATATGTAGAAAAATTCTAGGTTTGGTGTATTTATTGTTTGGCATTTCGAAAAATTAATTAAATACTTAATTAATATTAAAATAATTCTAAAAATTAATCTATAGTTTATCTTATTGTAGCTATTTTTCTACTTTGATTTTATAGGGGAGATATTTACTAAATGGACACAGAGTAATTTTTTTCATTATAAACTACTCTTTATCGAAGACTTGATTGTATGGAAAATTTGTATTTACCCAATTAAGCAATTACCCGCAAACCTTCATGAAAAGGATAAATCATCTTGTCTGTCCATGTAGAGAAGATATCATCTTCTATATTAATAGTATGGAGAAAAATTATGGGTTTATAATATTTATGTTTTTTGGTTTGCATAAGGCGAAATTAATTAATTAATATGCAATCAATAATCTCAAGTTGTTATAAAATTTACTTTGTGTAAATTTTATTCTACATTATAGTGAAAAAAAATTACGATAAAAATTATAAAGTATTGACATTGTATTGTATATCAATACTTTATACTTTGAGGAAGGAGATTAGTCCTTTTGAGGAAGATCATTTATGCTCATATAGGCATAAGTAATTTCCGTTTTTCCATGAGGAGTGGGAACTCCTTCTTTATCCAGATTCACAAATACCAACTTATCGATAGAAAGAATCGTTTTTCGAGTAATTTTATTGCGAACTTGACATGTTAGTGTGATGGAAGTTCTACCGAATTCCGTTGCTGTGATACCTAGCTCAATAATATCACCTTGCTTAGCTGAACTAACAAAGTTAATCTCAGAAATAAACTTAGTTACTACGTGTGGATTGCCTAATTGTACAATGGCATAAATAACAGCTTCTTCATCAATCCAGCGTAGGAGCGTGCCTCCAAAAAGTGAACCGTTCGGATTTAGATCCTCAGGTTTTACCCATTTTCTAGTGTGAAAGTTCATTATAGTTGAATATAAAATGAGAAACAAAAGAAAAGAGGCAAATTGCTTTGCCTCTTTAAATGTTTTTTAAGCGTGAATAGCTCTGTTATCTGTTGCTGCAAGAGCAGCTTCTTTAATTGCTTCTGTGTAAGTAGGGTGAGCATGGCAGATTCTAGAAATATCTTCTGCTGAAGCTCTGTATTCCATAGCTACCACAGCCTCTGCAATCATGTCTGCTGCACGGGGACCAATCATGTGAACACCTAATACTTCGTCAGTAGCGGCATCTGCCAATACTTTTACGAAACCATCCGTATCGCCTGAAGCTTTTGCACGACCTGAGGCTTTGAATGAGAATGAACCTGATTTGTATTTTACTCCTGCTTCTTTCAATTGTTCTTCAGTTTTTCCAACAGAAGCAACTTCTGGCCAAGTGTATACTACACCAGGGATTAAGTTGTAGTCGATATGTGGTTTTTGACCAGCAATACGTTCTGCTACATAAATACCTTCGTCCTCAGCTTTGTGCGCTAACATAGCACCTTTCACCACGTCACCGATAGCGTAAACGCCTTCCACGGCTGTTTCTAAGTGTTCGTTTACAGTGATTTTATTTCCTCTTTCTTCTGGAGTAATGCCGATATTTTCTAACCCTAAGTCTTTTGTATAAGCTACACGACCTACAGAAACGATACAGTAATCACCTTCGAATGATACCGCTTGACCTTTTGCGTCTTCAGCAGTTACAGTAACAGTTTTACCTTTTGCAGTAGCACCTGTTACTTTGTGACCTAAGAAGAATTCCATGCCTAAAGATTTTTTCAATACGCGTTGTAATTCTTTACCTAAACCGCCGTCCATCGTACTGATAATTGATTTAGCGTATTCAATTACCGATACTTTGGCACCAAGACGAGCATATACTGAACCTAACTCAAGACCGATAACACCACCGCCGATAACGATTAAGTGTTTAGGAACTTCTTGTAAGTTTAAAGCTTCAGTAGAAGTGATGATACGTTTTTTGTCGATAGGTAGGAAAGGCAATGCTGTTGGTTTAGAACCAGTAGCAATGATTATATTTTTACCAGTAATTTCTTCTGCAGAACCATCTTTTTTCGTGATTTTGATGGTGTTTTTATTCACGAATGAACCTACACCTTCGTAAGAATCAATTTTGTTCTTTTTAAAAAGGTAAGTGATACCTGCTGTATTTTGTGCGATCACATCATTTTTGCGATCGATCATTTTTTTAACATCAATTTTTAAGTCTTTCACAGATATACCGTGATCTGCAAAAGCATGAGCAGCATTGTGATAGTGCTCTGAAGTGTCTAATAAAGCTTTTGAAGGGATACATCCAACATTCAAACATGTACCACCAAAAGTGCTATATTTTTCAATTACCGCTGTTTTTAAACCCAATTGAGCACAACGGATAGCGGCTACATAACCGCCTGGACCACTACCAATTACTATTACGTCGTATTGCATAATTGCTTTTTTATATTTTTGTTGCAAAGTTAAGGTTTATCCTTCACTATTACCAAATTATGTTGGCATAAAAAAAGGCACTTTTGGTGCCTTTAATTAAGAATATTTTACATTGGAAAATTTTATTCCGCGACGATTTTACCTTTCATCATACCAAAGTGACCTGGAAAACTACAGATATAGTCGTATACACCTTTTTCTAAAGTTACAGAAATTTTGTCTTCTTCGCCTGGACCTAATAATTTAGTATGTTCTACGATAGAAGATAATGAAGATTTTGGAATGTATTCATTATCCGCGGCACTAGCAGCTTCGCCACCAAAAGTTGCTAAATCAACTCCAGGTTTTAAAATCACGATATTGTGTCCCATAGATTCTTTTGGTAATGTACCTACATTTTTGAAAGTCAACTCTAATGGTTCTCCGGCTTTTACACGAATTAATTCAGTGTCGAATTTCATTTGGTCATTACCTGTTACCGTCCATGTATTAGATAAAGTCACATTTTCAATACCTTCTACCGTTTCAGTTACATCAGAAGCTGATTCTTCCGTAGTTGTTGCAGTATTATCACTTTCAGTCTTTGTGTTTCCTCCCCCACAAGATGCTATTGTCAAACCTAAAGCTATTGCAGGAATTAAAAAGTATTTTTTCATAATTTTAATATAAGTTGTCTTAAGCCAAATTTACAAATTAAATGCAGTTGACGAAATTTCTTAACTATTTATTATCTGTAACTTACAAGCTTTGACAATTTTGTTATAAAGTTCGAGTGGATTAAATGGTTTTCCGATCACATCATCAGCACCAACTTCAAAAGCAGCTTTTTGCTCATGCTCCATCACTGAAGCTGAAATAGTAATAATCGGAATGTTACTCAGTTTGGGATTGAGACTGTTCCTTATTTCAGTTATCGCTTCAAAACCACTCATAATCGGCATATGAGTATCCATTAAAATCAAGTCGTAATCATTGCTTTCAAGAGCTTCTAGTGCTAGTCTGCCATTTTTTACGATAGTGACATTGCATTCCCATTTACGTAGCATATGGGCAAGCATAAAACTATTTAAGTCATTATCTTCTGCAACTAAAGTGTTTAGATTGCTTAGTTTAGGCAGTTGTGTGTATTGAAGGTTTTCTTTTTTCTCATCCAATTTCTCCGCTATTACTTCTTCCATTTCAACAATAAAAGTGAAAACAGACCCTTGTCCGTAATTACTTTCTGCTTTCACTTCTCCATCCAATAATTTTGCCAATCTTTTTACAATAGCCAATCCCAATCCTGTACCTCCAAATTTTTTGGTTATACGATCATCGCCTTGTTCAAATTCTTGGAATATTTTTTCAACAGATTCAGCCCTAATACCTATTCCTGTATCTTTAACAGCAAATGCAATAGTATGTTTGTTATTGTTGTGGGATATCGTGTTCACCGAAAATTCAATAGACCCATCATCTGTGAATTTTAGTGCATTAGAAATAAAGTTAGTTAGAATTTGTTGTAAACGTAAGGAATCAAAACGTACTATTTTAGGAAGACTATCATCAAAAGTGATATCAAATTCCAAGCCCTTACTTTCAGCTTTTAGTCTGAAAATATTAGCTGTTTCGTGAACAAGATCCTTTAGATTGAAGTTTTCAAATTCAATCTTTAACATGCCTGAATCGATCTTGGAAATATCTAAAATATCGTTAATAATCATCAACAAGGAATTGGATGCGGTATCCAATCTCTTGACCCAATCCATTTGCTCTTCATTCAGAGGAGAATTTTTGAGCATATGCATGATTCCCATAATGCCATTAATCGGCGTACGAATTTCATGACTCATGTTTGCCAAGAAAATTTCTTTGGATTTCCGTGCGTGCTCTGCTTCTCTGTTGGCTTGAATCAGCGCAATTTTGGACTGTTCTAATTCGGCATTCTTGTGAATGATCTCTTCTTGTATTTCGACTTGTTTTATAAAGGCGTTTACTTTTGCGATGGTAATCTCAGGATTAAGTGGTTTGTACAAATAATCCACAGCTCCACTTTGGAGACCTTTGATGAGATATTTATCTTCTTTGGAGATAGCCGTTACCATAATAGCAATGATGTGGCTGGTCTTAGGATTAGCTTTTAACAAAGAGACAAATTCAAAACCGTTAATATCAGGCATTTGAACGTCTACCAAAGCGATTGAAATGTCATTTTTCCAACAAAGTTTCAAGGCTTCATTTGGATCCGTAGTGCTGATAATATTGACATTGTCAATATCCGCCAATAAGGCTTCCAAACTGATGATATTTTCTGCTTTGTCGTCAAGTATCAATAAATTGACTTTTTTCATGACTTTTAATTTAATTTGTTGAAAAACGATATTATTTGAGAATCATTCCATATTTCTGGATTTATTGTCTCTCTTTGACCAGCTAAAGGCATGGTTTGTATAGGTGCTTGGTTAGGGTCTTGAATAATGATTTTGCCTCCATATTCTTCGACCACGTGCAGTCCTCTTGCGCCGTCACTATTTGCTCCTGATAGCAAAAAAGCGGTGCACTTATCTTTATATATTTGTGCAGCTGTCTCAAAAAGAACATCGATCGATGGTCTGGAGTAATTGATATGCTCCGAGCCATCTAGCGAAAAAGTAAAATCTGGTTCTACAAGTAAATGATAACCTGCAGGAGCAAAATATACATGGTTCATACAGATGTCCATTTTATCTACAGCTGACAGTATATTTCTTCTCAATTTTCTTGATAAGCTTTTTTCTATCTGCGTATCATACTGCCTGTTACGGTGTAATACGATGCAGATTGCAGCTTGGAAATAACTCGGCAATTGTTCAAGAAGCTCAGCAATAAGTGTATATGATCCAGCAGAGCCTCCAATTAATATTATTTCGGTTGCAGTCGGCATTATTTTATCTTTTGATAGATGTTGTATTTTTTATCAATCACTTTAAAATTATCTTTTATCTCGTGCGCATATAAGCTTTCTTTTGATCCCAAACATAAGAAACCAAATAGGCTCAGCGAATCGTAAAAAAGTTTTAAAACTCTTTTTTGCAAATCCTTATCAAAATAAATCATCACATTTCTACACATAATCAATTGAAATTCATTGAAAGCATGATCAGAAACTAGATTGTGTGTAGAAAATAAAACCTTGCTTCTGTATTCTTTATTTATAATGGCGGCATCATACATGGCGGTGTAGTGGCTTGAAAAATCTGAAGTAGGGCTTGTTTGTAAATAATTCTCCGTGTAAGATTTGATCTTATTTAGTGAATAAACTCCTTTACGTGCTATTTCTAAAGCTTTTGGGCTTATATCGGTTCCATAAATAAAGCTTCTGTCTAAGATATTTGTTTCATTCAACAAAATTGTCGTCGAATAAGCTTCTTCGCCCGTAGAACAGCCCGCACTCCATATTCTGATTTGAGGATATGTTTTCAGGTAAGGAATAACATTCTTTTTCAAGGAAACGAAAAACTGCGGATCTCGAAACATCTCGGTTACGTTTACCACGAGTTCTTGAATAAAGTAATTGTGAAAATCTTTGACATTCACAATGGCGTTTTTTAAGTCCACCAAATCCATTTTCTCCACTTGGAGAAATCGCTCTACCCTTCTTTTTAGAGACGACTTAGAATATCCCGAAAGGTCTACTTCAGAAATATTCTGAAGTAGATAAATGATTTCTTCTAACTCCTCAAATTCAATTAAAATGGTATTTTTTATCCCAGCCATACTTGCATTAATGACGTCAACTTATCAATATCAATAGGCTTGCTTACATAATCGTTAGCACCTATTTGTATTGATTTTTCCCTATCTCCCTTCATTGCTTTTGCCGTCACGGCCAAGATCGGAAGGTTCTTGTATTTTAACTCTTCACGGATAATCTGTATAGCTTCGTAACCATCCATTTCTGGCATCATAATATCCATTAACACGATATCCACACCGTGATTTGGATTTTTAAGAATATCAATAGCTTCTCGACCATTGTTAGCTATTTCGATATGCATATCGTAGCTCTGTAAACTTGTGGATAAAGCGAATACATTTCGCATATCATCATCCGCAATTAAAACCCGCTTACCATTCAAATTGTTAGTTTGGGTAATAGTTGGAACGGTAGCCACAGGTTGTTGTGTATTACTATTCAATTTATTCAAGAATAAATTTACTTCATCAATTAAACGGTCGCTTGACTTGTCCGATTTCAAAATAGTTGCTCGAGCATCCGTTAGAATCTTGTCATATTGTTCTTTTGGAAGCTCATAAGCCGTGTTAATTATGATGGGAATCTGTGCTAAAGCCTCATTTGTTTTTATTTTTTCGATCAAGTCTAGACCATTTCCATCTGGAAGGCTTAAATCCAAAATGATGCAGTCTATATTTTGTTCGGTATTCAATTTTGCCCACGCGGAGTTCAATGAGAATGTTTGAATCACGTTAATATTGTGTCCAGAAAATGAATTCTTGATATAATCACTTTGCAATTCTTGATCTTCTACTAAAAGAACCTTTTTAACCGAGTTATTTAGATTAATATTAATGTTTTCAAAAGTGCTCTGAATAGTTTCTTCTGTGACAGGTTTATGCATAAATCCGATGGCACCGTGCTCAATAAAGTCTTTTTTAGAGAAGGTTGCCGCCGACATCATATGAATTGGAATATGCTTTGTACTTTCGTCATCTTTCAATACGCGTAGCACTTCCCAACCATCGGCAATAGGTAGCATGACATCTAAGATAATTGCACTAGGCCGATTTGCTTTCGCTAACTCAATGCCTTTGGCACCATCATGAGCTAGAATCACATCAAAGCCGTAATCTTCTGCAAAACCTTTCAGTATATCGGCAAAATTTATATCATCTTCTATAATCAAAATAGTTTTTGAATCACCATTTGGCGGAGAAACTACCGGTTTATTCACTACAGGACCTTCTGGCTGTTTTGCTACAGGTTTTGGTTTAGAAGAAGGAATTTCAATTCTAGCAGGAGCCGGTTTATTTACGAAAGCTTCAGCCGTTTGAATAGGTATAATTAAGGAGAATTTACTTCCTACACCGATTTCACTTTCCAACGTAATACGCCCGCCTAATAAACTAGCAATTTCTTTACTGATAGAAAGACCTAATCCAGTACCGCCGTATTTTCGGCTTGTAGATCCATCTTCTTGTCTGAAAGCCTCGAATATTAAGTCTTGTTTTTCTTTTGAAATACCTTTTCCTGAATCGATTACATCAAAACACAAATTATTGGACTGTAAACTTACTTTTAATTCGACCTTTCCTTCAGGCTCGGTAAATTTGAAAGCATTGGAAAGGAAATTTTTAAGCACTTGTTGCAATCTGTATTCGTCAGATAGGAATTCTACAGGAACTTTTTTATCAATTGAGGTTTTGAAATTAATTTTCTTGTCTTTGGCTATCGCCTTGAAAAGATCTTCCACATCTTTAATAAATTCAACAGAATTTATCTTCGCGACATTTAGATCTACGTGACCCGCCTCAATTTTTGCTAAATCTAATAGTTCATTAATCAGCTCAAGTAAATCTGCTCCGGCATCGTGAATCACTTTTGCATATTTCACTTGCTCATTGTTCAGGTTTTTATGCTTATTATCTTGGAGTAATTTAGCTAAGATCAGAATACTGTTTAATGGAGTACGTAATTCATGACTCATATTTGCCATGAATTCTGATTTGTATTTACTAGCTAGCTCTACTTCAAGGATTTTTTGTTCAACAAGTTTTTGTGTTTCGTTCAGATCTTGATTTCTTATCTCAAGTTCTTCTGCTTTTTTGTTTAACTCAATATTTGTTTGTGTTAATTCTTCTTGTTGTACGCGTAATTCTTCCTCAGAAGACTCTAAAAGATTTGTTTTATGAACTAATTCTTCGTTCGTAATGCGAAGTTCTTCTTGTTGAGCTTCCAGTTCTTCCGTTTGACGCTGTGTCTCATCCAATAATTCCTGAACCAACAGGTGGCTTTGACCAAATTTAATACGCGTAGCAATTGTTTTGCTTATGCGGGTGAAATAGTCATTGTATGTGTTTCTATTCTCATCATTTAGATCCGCTACCGCAATTTCGATAAGACCTAAGGTAGAACCATCATGTATCAATGGACAGTAGATAATAGAATATGTAGTATCTTTTACCAACGAACTTTGAATATTTAGATGTGCTTTATTTTGATTTTCAAGAATAACATTGACTTTGTCTTCTGTTATTTTACCCAAAAATCCATCTCCCGAAATAAATTGTTTTACGGCCAAATCCTTATTTACGCCGTGACCAACGCATAATTTAAAAAGTTCGGTATCAGGTTTACGGATGTAAATAGCGATGGCAGGAGAATCGATATTCTTGTTTAAAATATTTACAACGACTTCGCAGATTTCTCTTTCTTCATCCAAACCACTGATTCCTTCGGAAACCATTGAACTTTTTTCAAGTATCCAATTTGATTTCTCTATCTCATTTTTGGCTTCTAAAAATTCATTATTTATGGCTATAAGATCTTCACTTGCCTTCTTGAGATTATTCATAGCCTTAATTATCCTGTTGAAGGTAAATAAGATGAAAGAAAATATTATTATGATAAGGCCAAGTATAATGTATTTTGCAACATTAAATGCAGCCTCATTTTTAGCGATTCTCTCAACACGGTAATCAACTATATTTTTAATAAAAGTATTAACAACATTTATTGTTGATTCATCTTGGCGATTCCAATAATTGATTTGTTCTTCGTTACTTTTTATACCAGGATCTTCAGTTTCCTTAATTATGTTTTCAACATGTGTAGACAAAAATCCCACAAAAGCATTTTCATCTTTGAAAAGTTGAAGCTTAGTAAGTTCATTGGAAAGCGAAGTTATTAAACTTTTAATCTGTTGATTATGCGTATTGGGATTATATACTTCCTTTATATTTGCATTAATCAATTCCTTCAGATCCGCATTAATTGCTGTAGAAATGTACAACTGCTCTTGAGAATGATTTAATATTTCTTCATTCTTTTTAAGAAAAGTATTAATACTGTAGAATAGATAAACTGCCCCAATCAGCATTATCAATAGTGAAACTATACTACTCGTAATGAGCTGACTTTTTAATTTGTCATTTTTAGTCATAATATGTTAATGTTCAGTTTGTGTTTTATTTATATTTTTCAATCAAGTTAAGGCTGTGTGTAGCTCAGAAAAAATGTTTTCCAATAACTTAAGTAAATGAATTGATATAAGTAGAAGGCAATTATAATCTAGATTTTTATAAAAATAAAAGAATAATACATTTTTTGTGCAAAAAATGTATTAAATAAATATAATTAATATCTTTAGAAAAGTGATTATTGATTTAAATAACAATTTATGAATCCAGAAATTAGTGTTATTCTTACGATAATCGGTGCGGTGGTTGCCCTATCGATTCTGCTTTATTTATTACCCGTAAATTTGTGGTTCACGGCGCAATTATCAAATGTGCGTATTAGTCTATTGAATTTAGTGCTCATGCGTTTGCGTAAAGTGCCACCTTCCTTAGTGACTAATGCGATGATTACATCGACTAAGGCAGGTCTACGTATTACAACCAACGAAATCGAAACGCATTATTTGGCCGGTGGAAATGTAAACAAAGTGATAAAGGCACTTATTTCGGCAGACAAAGCTAATATTCCTTTGGACTTTAAATTGGCAACAGCCATTGATTTGGCTGGTCGTGATGTATTTGATGCGGTACAATTATCAGTAAATCCTCAAGTAATCAATACACCTCCAGTAGCAGCCGTAGCAAAAGATGGTATTCAGTTAATTGCCAAAGCACGTGTAACCGTTCGTGCGAATATTAATCAATTGGTGGGTGGTGCTGGTGAAGAAACGATTCTTGCTCGCGTAGGAGAGGGGATAGTAACAACCATTGGTTCTTCTACGGACCACAAAGAGGTATTAGAAAATCCTGATCGTATTTCAAAAACTGTACTATCCAAAGGTTTGGATTCTGGAACAGCGTTTGAAATTCTTTCGATTGATATCGCCGATATCGATATTGGTGAAAACGTAGGTGCAAAATTGCAAACAGATCAAGCAGAAGCGGATCTTAAAGTGGCAAATGCACGTGCGGAAGAACGTCGTGCTATGGCAGTAGCCACAGAACAAGAAATGCGTGCGAAAGCACAAGATGCAAAAGCGAAGGTAATTGAAGCTGAGGCACAAGTACCATTAGCCATGGCTGAGGCTTTCCGTAATGGTAATTTAGGAATCATGGATTATTATAAAATGCAAAATATACAAGCCGATACGGATATGCGTTCATCTATCTCTAATCCAAAGGGTAACGAAAAGAAATAATTGGTATAAAAAACAAAACCTTGACGATGGGCGCCAAGGTTTGCTACTAACCAATTATAAACCTAAATTATGAAAAGACTTCTTTATGAACAATTCAGATAAACTACTTCCGAATTGTTGATACAAAGGTACATCAAGAATCGACACGTGTCAATACTTTTAGGTATAAAAGTTGTAAAAACAACTATTTTCTGACAGTTTTATGATTTTTGAGTGAATAGCTAATAATTAGGTGTCTTTTTCGAGTAAATAATAATTTTGTGAAGCTGAAAATTAAGTGGTTACTTTGGCTCAATATGATTTATACTAAGTTGAAAAGCGTTAAATGCGTAGTCCTTGATGTGGATGGCGTATTGACCAATGGAGATATTTTAGTGACGGAGGAGGGAAATCAACTTCGCACATTTAATGTAAAAGATGGCTATGCTATACAATATGCCATCAAGCAAGGGGTGGATATTTTTGTAATTACAGGTGCTAAATCTCAAGGAGTTAAGTTGCGGTTTGAAGGATTAGGTGTTAAGGAAACATTTTTGGGTATTAGCGACAAATGGACGTTGCTTCGAGAACTTTTGGAAAAATATGATTATAATACAGAGGAAGTTCTTTTTGTAGGAGATGATATGCCTGATTATATATGCATGCAAAAAGTAGGCATTGCCGTTTCGCCTGCAGATGCCGTAGAAGACATAAAAAAAGTAAGTAGCTATGTTTCTAAACTTAAAGGAGGGGAAGGTGTAGTGCGTGAGATTTTAGAAAAATTGCTTCGATTGCAAGGCAAATGGCATGTAGATGTATTAACTCCAAGCGTATAATATGTTGAAGAATTACTTACAAGATATAAAAGTTGTACTCGGTTCTCAATCACCTCGACGAAAAGAACTTTTAGCTTCCTTAGGTATAGATTTTGATGTTATCATAAAAAGCGTAGACGAGTCTATACCATCTCATGTAAATTCTTCTGAAGCGGCTGAATATGTAGCTTTGAAAAAATTAGAAGCTTTTGATGCAGCCGAATTTCAGGATGTCTTGATCATAACTTCAGATACTGTGGTGGTAGATAATGCAAATAATGTGTTGGGAAAACCTTCTTCAGCTGAGGAAGCTAAGCAAGTAATTTCATCACTTTCTGGAAGATCTCATATAGTATATACTGGCGTTGGTTTAGCTTACAAAGGCAAAAAGTCTCATTTTACGGATAAAACGACAGTGCATTTTGAGGATTTGACCCCAGAAGAAATCCAATATTATGTTGATAGATATAAACCTTTTGATAAAGCAGGAGCTTACGGTATTCAAGAATGGATTGGACGTATTGCTGTTTCCAAAATTGAAGGTTCTTATGAGAATGTAATGGGTTTGCCTACAGTACGAGTTTATCAAGCGATCAAAGAAATAATAAAATAAAAGGTGGGATTACCTAGTC
>NZ_JAAKGQ010000064.1:0-17475 GCF_011043515.1 Sphingobacterium sp. SGL-16
GAATGAGCCCCAAACATATAGCTATGTATGGGGCTTGGAGGTATTAACCACTTGAGCAAGGGGTTATAAAAAAATCACAGTATTTTTATTTTTCCGGATTTCGAGGATTAGGACCAGCCTTATCTTCCATATCCTTCATGGTTTTCTCTTTGAATTCCATAAAGGCATCCGCTAATGCTTGCATTTCAGGATCTAATCCTGGTGCAAACTCTTCTGGTCTTTCAGGTGCTATAGGACAAGGATAAGACTCTTTTGGCTCAGCCAAAGTAACCAACTCTGTACCATCATTGCTTGGCGAAGGACCTTGGAATATTTGATCCATCATCGAACCATCCAAACGGAACGTATATTGTTCACGGTGTACGCCTTGTTCCATTAGTTTTCTTACTTCTGGAAATTGTGTGGCATCAAACTTGGGAACCGGTAACACTTTCGCCCAATTTATACCTAACGTTTCTAAAGCCTTAGCAAAAGCCATCTGGTGTGCTTCATCTCGGACTATCAAAAACGAAATGGTAGACCGTAACGTTTTATTACTGGACATTTGATAGATACGAGATTTCTGCAAACGTCCCGTTGCTTCAAGTACCAAATTATCCATCAAGTCTAACACAAGATTACCATGATTGTGCACATAAGAACCACTCCATGGGTTTCCCGCTGCATCTACAGGTAAAGCTGCTTGCGCACCCATAATAAAATGATGTGGATTCTGCTGTTCTTTAGCCATATCCATTGTAGGTACGCCTCCTGCGCCTGGCGTATCAAATTTTCCTCCGTCGTATCCCGGAGCACCGCATAATAGTTTGGAAATAGTTTTTGTAATTAGCTCCACATGGCTAATTTCTTCTAAGCCCACTCCCTGAATTAGATCTAAATAAGGAATTCCATTTCCGCGGAAATTAAAACTTTGGAATAGGAACTGCATCATAGTACGCATTTCCCCAAATTGACCACCAAGCCCTTCTTGTAAGGCGTTTGCTGCTGATGGGTCTGGTTGATCATCGACGATAGGATGAATTAGATTTTTTACATGGTAGAACATAAGCAATTAATTTTAGTGTGAATTGTTTTGTTTGCTTTTCTACTTTCTAACATATGCCCTAAGTCATAGTTGTTATTATTTGAAATACAAGTGTTTAAAATTAGAGGAGTAGGTACTTAGACGTAGAAGGTGAAAAAAAGAGAAATCTGCCCAAACGGACAGACTTCCTACTTAATCACTCAACCTAAACATATTCTCATCAAACACCGTAAGAGATATATGAAAATTAAATATCTTAATTCATTGGAGTTGGCGGAATCAACGAATCTGTGGATAAGGTATCCATACCTATTGAATCTCTACCTGTAGTATCATAAATGCTTTGACCATCGTCGTACATTACATCACTCGAGTCAAAAGCATGTCCTCTTTCTTCATTACTATTGTTATTGTTTCCACAAGCTACCATAAAGCTTAAGAAAGCGAAAGATCCTAGTATTAATAATGAATTTTTCATAGTGTAGTCTTTTTTAGTTTTACATAATTTTCATAACAATGAACAAGCTCTCAATCAATTGGTTGAGTAAAAAATAATTTAAGCATTAATCGGATTGTGCTAAGTATTACACCTATCATATCACGCATTAATACCCTTTATAAATTTTATTTGAACACAATGTAAGACTGTATGTTAGAAGAGTGAGATTATTATTTATTTAACAATTAAAACGAAAATATTATGGCACTTACAACTCCTAACGAAGGTCAAATGACCAAAGAAATCGAAGAAAAGACAGCAAAATTACCTTCTACTACTTATCTAGCAGTTGCTGTGACCGCAATGGTCGCTTCTGCGACATTAAAATGTCTATGTAGAGATAAGGATGCATTATTTATAGGTCAATGGGTAGCACCATTCTTGTTATTTGGTATTTACAACAAAATCGTAAAAACTGAAGGACACGATTAGATAAAGCTGAGTTTTTATTACTCAAAACTGAATCGCCATCTACATATTATATGAGATGGCGATTTTTATTTGATGACCGATGAATTGCTATGTAACGAGATTGTGCTGTACCGCGAATTTAATGAGCTCCGCTGAATTTTTCACTTGTACTTTATTGATGAGGCTTTGTCTATGACCTTCAACTGTTCGCTTACTTAAGAAAAGCTTATCTGCTATTTCCATATTGGTGTAGCCTTCACTTATTAACTGAAGAACCTCGCCTTCTCTTTCAGACAGCTCAAGGTTTAAGGCTTCTGTTTTCTTAAATGGTAATTGGTTCGAATTTGACGAAAGAAGATCTAACATATTTAAGGAGAGTTCCTGACAAATATATTTACCTCCATTGGAAATATATTTTATGGCAAAGATTAACTCGTCATATCCTACATTCTTTACTAAATACCCTTTCGCTCCTCTTTGAAAAGCCTCAATGACTTGATCTGCTGTATTGAGCATGGATAATAAGACGACTTTAATAGTAGGATAATGTTCTGCCAGATACGATGTAACTTCCAAACCATCCATTAATGGCATATTAATGTCTGTAATTACAATATCTGGTTGTAAGCCCTTGGCAAGATAATCTAAAAGTTCGCTTCCGTCTTTTGATTCATTAATTATTTCAATCTCACCTGAAGCGTCCAATAATAATTTAATACCATTCCTTACTACCAAATGATCTTCAACCAAAATTACTTTAATCATAAATAATAAATAGGCTTGTTTTTCATAGATATTTACTATTATACAAAAATTCAGCCAATTGTTTTTAAATCCACTTATATTTCTATAAAAAAATTAGAAAAAATACAACTGTAAATTTTATTAAGTTTGGATAAACACAAAAAACTAACTAATTATCAGTAATTTATAAAATTTATATTAACTTATATATTAAATATATTCAAGAATAATGGTAAAAACGAAAATTTAAGACGTATAAATACTGAAAATTTCCCAGACAAAACCTTAAGAATGAAACAAAATAAATTCAAGAAAAACAATTTAAACCTTTATAAACCCTAAAATGGTAATATATTTTCTTCTATAGATATTTCACAACTACAAATGACACCTGGTTAATATTTTTTACCTTAGAAAATACTCTTCAGTTAAATAAATAAGAATATTTTATTTAGTTATTGAAATATAATATCTTTATAAAAAGAACATCACCTAATCTACCATTTTGGAAACGACGAACATTCAGAAATTTGGCCATTTAATAGTATTGGATCTCAACTTAAAAATAGTTGGAATATCCAGTAGTATATTGGATCGTGTTGCATTGAAGGCTGAAAATCTGTTACAAAGCTCTGCTCTTGAGGTCTTTCCAAAGCTTTTAAAAACGCAAAGCGACTTCAAAAAAGTGATCAAAATATTGGAAAATTTCGTGAAAGAAAATCCACCAAGATCGCTCATCACAGTTAAGATTCTGCAGAAATCATACTATTTAAAAATTACCAAAGTCAACTCATTTATATACATTGAGGCTGAACAACAATATAGAAAACACATCAGTTCTTCTGAGCTGAATGATATTGGCTTTTTATTTGAAAATAAATACAATACACAATGGGATTTGGTATGCAAGGCACTAAACAATATTATACATTTTGACCGTGTATTCGTATTGCAAGTGCAAGATACGGGTAATTGTAATGTGATCGCCGAATATAACAATGGAAATGTAGAAGATTTTAAGCACAAACAATTTGCAAAGGAATACATGCCTGAAGAAGTAATCCAACATCATCAAGATTCTCCTTATCGCTATATTCCTAATATGGAAGCTGATTTTCAAGAATTCTACTCTATAGAAGATAACATTGATATCAATTTTACGCAGACTGTTTGCCCACCAGAAATAAAATTAAAATATTTTAATTTTATACATGTTAAGTCTTCATTGTCTTTCCCTCTATTCTTACAGGGTAAATTTTGGGGATTAGTAATAGCGCATAATATGCAAAAAAAGCATGTTGATCTGCAGCAAAGAAAGATTTGTACATTCATTGTACAAAATGCAATGAGCAAATACGAAACCTTTATCAAACAAGGACTTTTGGATATCAATCTGCAAGTGCAGAATTTTCAAAATATATTACTGGACAGATTAGCACGTCACAAAACTATCAATTGTGCTTTGGTAGAAAGTATGGATAGCTTGCAAAATATGCTCAAAGCTGATGGATTGGCTATCTATAATGAAGGTGAAGTTTATTTCAAAGGACATACGCCTTCTACGGATCTATTTTTAGAGATAGTAGCGTATTTAAAAGCGAATGAAAAAAGAACCATTTTTAAAGACCACAACTTTAAGAGAAACCAAAAACAAAACTTTAGTACAGAATTACCTTTTGCAGGTATACTAGCCTACAATATAGATTCAAAAAGTGATCATTATATCATTTGGTTTAGAAACCAAACTGTAATTGTTGAAACTCAATTAGAGTATAATGATTCTCTTCCCTATGGTATACAGTCTATAGAGAAAAAAATACATGATTCAGCTTTACCTTGGAACGATGCAGAATTAAATCTTCTTACAGGTTTGCAAAATACCTTGAATCACTCCATGAAGCAAAAATTATTGGAGAATAAAGATTTAGCAAAAAACCTTGCCGAACTGAACAATGAATTGGAAATGTTCACCTATAGTCTTTCTCATGACCTCAAAAATCCTTTGTCCGTATTAAAAATGGGGATTGACTTTTTGAAGAGCAAAAATGGTAATATTGATGATAGACAAAAAGAAAAGTGGTTCAGCACTATTTCTTTAGGACTTCAGAATATCCAAGATATCATTGATAATATCATAACGGTCTCACATGACAAAGTCAAAAAGATTGCAAAAGATTCTATACCTCTTCAATTTTTGGTACGCAAAATTGCTGAAGAGTCCAAACTGGCTTATCAAGATGTAAACTGTGAAATAACTTATGGCAATTTATTACCAATTTGGGGAGAAAAAAGTGCCGCTTACCAAATTTTCACCAATGTCATAAGCAACGCTATCAAATATTCTCAATATAGCGCATCTCCTAAAATTCACATTGAAAGTGTCATCATGGATAAGTGGATACAATATAAAATTTCGGATAATGGAATAGGCATTCCAGCACAAGATTTAACACATATTTTTGAGATGTTTACGCGTGCGAAGAATGTTGATAATTATAATGGCAGTGGAATCGGATTGTCTTTGGTTAAAAGAATAATAGAAAGATTGGATGGAGAAATTGAAATTCAATCGGAAGAAGGCAAAGGGACAACAGTAATCATGCATTTTCCATTAGAAAAAGAATTACCCCAGGTAATGATGGATGCCACGGCTACGGAATAGGCGGATCTGATAAGTTTTCATTACGTTTTACGATAGCTTTAATCTGGTCATGTACATGGCCAATGTTGCCAATAATAATATTATCCTTCATCCGCTGACGAAATCTAGTTTTCAAAACTTTGCGAACCAGATAATGAGAAACTTCGCCATTTTCTTCTACAATAGCTAGAAAACGTAACGAAAACAAAGAAAGTGCTGACGCGATTAAGAAAAGAAAATTCCAATCGTGAAGATAAACGAGCTTGATTTCTTTATAATAATCCGGAGATAGCCATTCGAACGTAATTCTTAAATCTCGATTCAAAAAGATATCCGCCATCATCCCTCCTATTATCGGTGCCAAAGCACTAAAAATGGAAGTGATTATATTTTTCACTGAAATATAGATAACAGCATCTTGTTTAGGTGCCAACTTCAATCCTATATTTGTTAAGGCTAGATTAATACCTGATGTTGAGATACCTGTCACGATATGCAACAAGACCAACAATCCCATATTAAGAAAATTCTTACTATAAATGCCCACGAAAATCCATCCAAGCAAACAGGCAATATAAATCGGAGCGGATAGAAAAATTATACTTTTGTTGCTGTACCTATCCGATAAATTTCCCCAATAACGTATAGTTAACACAGAGAACAACTGTGTAATCACCGAAAGTATAATTACGAAAACCATAGAAAGCCCTAAAATCTGCAGCATGAATACCGTGAAAAATGGCGTAGCTAGATTAATTGAAAAAGACCAGAATCCATTAAACCACAACAAACGTCTAAAATTTAAATTTTTCAAAGGTTGAGACAAAAGATGAAAAATGTTCTCTTGGCTCATCATAACTTTGGTCTCAAAAGCTTGGGATAATATAAGTGTTCCCATAACGCCTATGAAACCAGCCAGAGCCAGATATATCGCATACAGTAATTGCAATTTATCAGGAAAATTATCTTGCACATAATCAATTAAAAAGGCTACAAGTAAACTTAGACAGATATTTACCATTTGCATGTATCGGCTTCGCTTGCCAAAATAAGCCCCTAAGCCTTTTTCTGGCACAATATCTTTGACCCAGGAATTCCAACCTGCTCCTCCCATAGAACCAAAAAAATAGTGCACGAAAATAGCAAGCAGTAATAAAGAAACCGTTCGACTTTCTCCAAACCACATCACTAAACCAACCGCTATTAAAGGTAAACGAGACAAGAACACGGCTAACAAGGTAAAAAGCTTACGATAAGGAAATTTGCGAAGGACTATAATTGTAATGATTTGTGCCACATTACATAAGGTCGGAAAGGCAGATAATAAGCCAATTTCAAAGTTAGAAGCACCTAATGATAAGGCAATAGCCACCAAAACCGCACCACTACTTAAGCAAACCAACGCTTCGGATGTAAGACCATCGTACAATATCATACGAAGACTTTTGCTGGTTTCTTGCTCTGTTAGCTGCGCTTTAGGTTTCCAATTCATATTATAACCTTTGGTTTGAGAACAATCGCTAAATTTTATCGTTCAATTTTTTTCACTTTCCAAAAGAATTATAATAGCTCAGGTATAAATATCATTACTCCAAAGGGAAAGCGTAATAAAACAATCAAATAGCGTATTAAATCCATCAACTTCTCCTTCAACCTACTGTTCTATTTGCGAACTCGAAGGTTCTTGATTTCACATTAGCAACTACTAACATGGAGAACTTTAACATTAATAAACCGCGCATCCTTACATGGAACATACATGGTTCTTATTTATACTATCTTTCTTTAGGTGATTACATAATCTATGTGCCTTATAACGCTAATCGTAGCGAAAGGTATATTGGTCGAGGAGAAACTTATCCATATGGCAGCAATGTAATCGAGATACCTGCCCATGAGGTTCGAAATATTGATTTTGATATTGTCCTATTTCAGTGTGATGAGAACTATTTTGCAGATCAGTATGACCTATTGAGCGAAGAGCAACTTCGTCTTCCTAAAATATATATTGAGCACGATCCACCTTGGGAACATCCTACAGATGCTATCCATCCTGTCGTAGAGCAAGATGTAACCGTAGTGCACGTAACGAATTACAACAAGTTGATGTGGCATACAACAGTTCCTGATGTTCGCGTTATCAGTCATGGCGTATACACCGGCAACACTTTGTACAAAGGAAACCTTAAAAAGGGCATCGTGGTGATAAATAATTTGCCGAGTAGAGGCCGCATGCTTGGATATGATATTTTTCAAAAAGTAAGAGAAGAAGTTCCTCTGGATATAATTGGAATGGGCGCCGAAGCCGAAGGTTCTCAAGAGATAAAACATCCAAATTTGATGGAATATATTAGCCAGTACCGCTTTTATTTTAGCCCAATACGTTATACGAGTTTGGGACTTTCCACTTGCGAAGCCATGATGATAGGAATGCCCGTACTAGGTATGAGTACCACAGAATTACCTTCGGTCATTCGAAATGGAGTTACGGGCTTTATTGATAATGATATTGATGTTTTAATCGATAAAATGAAACTGTTATTAGCATTACCCACATTAGCCCTTGGGATGAGTCACAGCACCAGAGAACAAGCTAAAAATTTGTTCAGCATCGACCGTTTTGTTTCCGAGTGGAAAGCTTTATTCATTGAAAAACTCACACAAAAATCTATTCGTTATGAAAAGAAAGAAAATAGCCTTTATTAGTGATCATGCATCTCCGTTAGCGACATTGGGAAGTGTAGATGCAGGTGGACAAAATGTATACGTCGCTGAATTGGCTTTAGGTTTAGAGAAAAAAGGATACATGGTAGATATTTATACCCGTCGAGAAGACGCAAATATCGCCGAAATAGTACATATGTCACCCAATATCCGAGTGGTTCATATTATAGCAGGTCCTGAGGAAATTATGCCAAAAGAAGAGCTCTTTCCTTATATGGATGATTTTGCTGCACATATGATTTCGTTTATCCGTAGCCACAATATATCTTATGATTTAGTGCATGCGCATTTCTGGTTGTCTGGTTATGTAGCTATTCAAATCAAAGAAGAATTGAATATACCTTTTGTTATAACTTTCCATGCTTTAGGAGCTGTCCGTAAACTCCATCAAGGAAATGCCGATAAATTTCCTAAGGAAAGAACAAATATTGAACAACAAATTATCTGGTCGGCAGAAAAAGTTATCGCAGAATGCCCAAATGACATGAGCGATTTAATGAATCTCTATCATACCCCTCCAGAAAAAATAGAAATTATACCTTGTGGCTTCAATCCTTTACATTTCTATCCAGTGGATAAGGAAATTGCAAAAAAGAAAACAGGATTAGATTCAAATAGTAAATACTTGTTACAACTGGGTCGTATAGTTCCTCGAAAAGGTATAGAAAATGTTATTAAAGCTTTTGGGTTAATTCATGAAAACTTGGATAATTATAAGTTAATTATCGTAGGAGGTGATTTAGATGATATTGGCAAAGATACCGAAATCAATAGATTGCATGCATTAAGTCGTGAAGTAGGAATCGAGGAAAAAGTATTGTTTGTTGGCAACAAAAGCAGAACAGAACTTAAGTATTATTATAGTGCGGCAGAAGCATTTATTACAACTCCTTGGTACGAACCATTTGGTATTACTCCATTAGAAAGTATGGCATGCGGTACTCCTGTTATAGGTTCTGATGTAGGTGGGATTTCTTTTACTGTCGAACGCAATAAGACTGGAATGTTAATTCCGCCAAATGATCCCGAAAAATTAGCTGAAGCTATTACTACTCTCGTTGCTGATCCTACTACTTTGCAAATCATGTCTGCAAGAAGCATAGAAAGAGTGAATACGCGCTTTACTTGGAAAAAAGTAAGTGAACAAATCGCTCAATTATACGATTCTTGCATGGTTCAAGATTCGGCATTAGATTTATTACAAGACCTTAAAAGCTATTTCCAACAGGCTTCTCAAGTATTTATCAATGCTTCCAAACAACTTCCAGATAAAGTATTATCTATCAGTGAAAAAATGTATGAAGTGCTTCAAGCTGGTAATAAAATTATGGTTTGTGGCAACGGTGGTAGTGCTGCTGAAAGTCAACATTTTGTAGCTGAATTGGTCGGCAGATTTCAAATCAAACATCGTCCGGGCTATGCGGTGATGGCATTAACCAGTGATACCACGATTATTACCGCTTGGGCGAATGATTTTAGTTACGATGATATTTTCAAAAGACAAGTTCAAGCATTAGGACGTGAAGGCGATATGCTGATATGTTTAAGTACAAGTGGTGAATCTCCCAATATAGTTAACGCCTTAAAAGAAGCTAACAATATAGGAATTACAACAGTTGGACTCTTAGGAAAAGATGGCGGAGAAGCGATAAACCATACCGATTACAATATTGTGGTACCCTCAAATGATACAGGAAGAATTCAAGAAGTTCATTTACATGTTATACACCAATTGTGTTGGTTAGTAGAAAACAAAATGGAACTTCCTCTTCCTATGGAAACAACAGAGGACGATTCCACTTCAAAATTGATGGCATCATGAATAACAAATGTGTATTTATAGATAAAGATGGGACTCTCATACATGATGTTCCCTATAATGTGAACACAGATTTAATTCTGTTCTATGAAGATATATTTGAACCTTTACAAAATTTACAAGACGAAGGTTATAAAATAATTATCATTAGTAACCAGTCCGGAATAGAAAAAGGTCTTTTTACGGAAAGCGAATTAAAGAATGCTTTTAATCACATCATTCAACAACTTAAAAACAAAGGAATTGAAATTTTGGATTATGCATATTGTCCGCATGATACCGACAATTATTTAAATCCAACCTGTCAGTGCAGAAAGCCACAACCAAAAATGATATTGGATATGGCTCTAAAGCACCAAATCAACCTTAAAGAATCTTGGATGATTGGTGATATTATCGCTGATATCGCAGCAGGCAATCGTGCAGGTTGTCAAACTATATTAATTGACCGTCATGCTACAGAAGTAGCTAAATTATCGAAAGAAACACCTGCTATTGAAAGGCCAACAATTTCTATTCGAGATTTTAAAAATGTCGACGATCTAATTCTTTCAACTCTTAAACAATCAACATGGAACGAGATATTATAAATAAACTGAATAATTTCAAAGATAAACACATTTTAGTCATTGGAGATTTCATTTTGGATGCATATGTGGATACACAATGTGAACGACTTGCCCCCGAAGCCAGTGTTCCCGTATTGGATATTACTAAAACCACTTACAGTTTAGGTGGTGCAGCCAATGTAGCATACAATCTAGAAAAATTAGGATCAAAAGTTTCTTTACTAACTGTTCTTGGACAGGATGATAATTCTAAAAAAGCGATTCAACTATTTAAATCAAACCCACAAAAATCGCTCTATCTACATTTCTCTGCGGAGGATCAAACTTTATGCAAAACTAGAATTCATAAAGATGGTCAATTGCTCTATCGTTTGGACGAAGGAAAACATTTAACCTTAGAAAACGATCAAATGGATTTATTTTTGAAAGATCTAAGAGAACTCTATCTGAAATGTGATGCTGTCTATATTGCAGATTACAACAAAGGAGCCATTCATTATAAAGTCATAGATCTTTTAGAAGAGCTGAAATCAATGGTTTATAAACCTATTGTTTTAGACAGTAAAAATTACTTGCAGTATAGAAATATACAACCTTGTATTATCAAGCCCAATTATAAGGAAGCACTAGAACTCACCCATGAAAAAGCTCATAACGATAGAATTAAACAAGCTCCGTATTTAACGGACAAATTAATGGAAATTTCAAAAGCTAAACTTGTTGCTTTAACATTGGACAAAGATGGCGTGTATGTGTCTAGACGTAACGGTAGTCAATTCCATATTGAAACCTGTCAAGTAGAAGTACAAAATTCATCTGGAGCTGGAGATATATTCTTATCTACTTTATTATTAAATCACCTCGTGGAAATAGATGATATTAACGCTGCAAAAATAGCTTGTCAGGCTGCTTCCATAGGTATACAAAAAGAGGCTACCGCACATTGTACCTGGGAAGAACTTAAAGCATCATTGATCCAAGAATCGGGAAAAGTTATTATTAATTCTGAGAATCTTGCCGAACTCGTAAAAATTAAGGGTCAAGATAAAACTGTGGTGTTGACAACAGGTTGTTTTGATATTTTTCACTCAGGTCATGCTACATTTTTGAAGCAAGCTAAAGAGCAAGGTGATATTCTCATTGTCGGAATCAACATCGATGAAAGTATAGCCAGACTCAAAGGACCTGACCGTCCAGTCAACACCTTGATGGATCGTATGGAAGTATTGAAAGCATTGAGTTACATAGATTACATCGTTCCATTCGGAGACCAAGATGATACGCCTATTTCTTTAATCAAAACTATTAAGCCACATGTTTTCGTCAAAGGGGAAGATTATCAAAGTACAGTGACTCCAGAGAAAAAAACATTAATGAGCTTAGGTATAAAACAAGTCTTTATTCCATTGGTACCCCATCAGTCTACCACAAAAATTATTAATAGAGTACAAGGAAATACAATTAATTTGAAAAAAATAGGTTAATGAGCGATTGGTCAAATTGTAAAAATATTCTTCTGGTTAGATTGGATAATATGGGTGATGTGATCATGAGCAACCCTTCATTTATGCAGATACGACTAAATTTTCCAAAGTCTAAAATCACTTTACTTACATCCTCTGTTGCATCGCCCATTATTCCTTACCTAAGCACTATTGATGATGCTATAATCTTTGATTGTCCCTGGATGAAAAATCAATCATCCGAGGACGATCCAAAAGAATTGGATGAATTTATTCAAACTCTAAAACAAAAGAAATTTGATGCCTGTATCATCTTTAATGTATATAGCCAAAATATATTGCCTGCAGCACTTTTATGTTATATGGCCAACATACCTATTCGTGCAGCCTATTGCCGAGAAAATCCCTATCATTTATTGACGCATTGGATTCCAGACCCAGAACCTCTACAAGTAATTCATCATCAAGTCACTAGAGACCTGTTACTTTTAAAATACTTGGGATTCCCATATAGAAAGCACAATCATACCTATCTGTATAATCCTCCTCAAACTTTAGACAAAGTTTATTCCTTACAACTCCCAAAAGAATATCTGCTTATCAATCTAGATGTATCGGAAGAAAAACGTCAAATTCCCCTTGAAATAGCTAAGGAAATTATAGATTACCTTCAAGAGCTTGCTATTCCTTTAATTTTGATCGGAAAAAACTACACAAAATATTTTGAGGAATTGAAGATTAAACTAGGAAATCTGCCAGTGTTGGATTTGGTAGGAAGAACCACTTTGGATGAATTATTGATTCTTACCAAACACGCGAAAGCTATTGTTTCAGTAAACACAGGTGTGGTACATATCGCATGTGCTTACAAAACACCTATTTTGGTATTATACGCGGATACCAATCCCCAGCATACACCTTGGTCCGAAAATAGTTTGTGTTATACCTATTCCATTGAGGATAATCAACGAAGCAAAAATGAAATTATAAAATATGTGCACGAACAGTATCGTCCTGCTGCCGAATCCATAAATGCGCAAAACATCTATAAAATGTTTAAAAAGCTTTTAGCTTCCTTGTAGAAATTTATCGATTCTTCTGAAAATTGATTCGATGGAAAGTGGCTCCAGACCATTGAAAGTTACATGCAAATCCATATTTAAAGGACCCCATCTTTCGGGTTCGCCATCTAAGCTAATTATTATACTTTTAGTTTTTAAAGCTGCAGCAATATGCGAAACGCCCGTACAATTACTCACTAACAACTTAGCATCGCGGATTATACAACCTAATGATCCATAACCCGTCAGACCTGCCAAATTGATGCAATTCTCCCCTATCAAATTTATAAATTCTTTTACGTGGGCATATTCCGCAGTAGTCCCGGTACACACAATTTTTAAGTTATATTTTTTCAAATATTTCGCCAGAAGAGCAAAATTCTGAATAGGCCATCGACGTAATTCACTTTTAGCACCAACATGAAAAACAACATACTCCGAAAAGCCGTAAACTTCCTTTAAAGCTTCAAAGTCTTGACATTCCCCCACAAAGATTGGATATTCTAATTGTTCGTTGAAATTCTCAGCAGGTATACCAATATGTTTTAAGAGTTGAAAATGACGATGAACCTCATGGGCTGATTCAGGATATGGAAACCAATCCACAGGATCAAGATTAGTTTCTGGAGAAAAACCTACTAATCTTTTAGCTTCCAGTTGCCCTAAAAAATCATTTACTATCGTCCCATTCCCATGCATTTGAATTAGGAGATCAAATTCCTCTTCCTTTCCTTCACGTATAAAGCGTTGAACTTCTGATTCAACAACTTCTTGTTCGGGTAATCCTTCGCAACCAGGAAAGTCAATATAAAAATCAATAAAAGAGAACCGCATAACGAAATCTCGTAAATGCGGTAATCCTATATAATATATGCAGCTGTCAGGATAATGATATTTCAGATGTCTGATTGCGGGTATGCTACATAAAATATCTCCTAAGTATAAAGCTCTAAAAATGCCTATCTTCATCGTGCTGTATAAGAAGTCTTCTGTAATAAATATTTCATATCATCCATAAAACAGACTACCTGTAAATAAGAATCTAACGTATAATAATGAAGATCAGCTAAATCTCTATCTTCCAATATCTGCATATAAAATGTCTTTTGTTGATTTAAATTACTTAATAATCGATCGAGCAATAAATCATATTGTGAAGAGCTATCCTGAATAAAGCTTTCAATGTCTTGATCTATTGTTTCATAGGAAGCCAAAGTAAAATGCAACTCCTTATCCTTACAGAGACCGACTAGATTGGGTTGACTGGATGAATAAAAGTTTTTGATTTTTTTACAAATCATATTTGCATTTTCATAATCAGAATAGGTTAAAAGTTTATCTAGAATTATCAATCCTTCCGTACGTTGATAAACAATCTCTTCTAATGCGATTGATTCCTTAATGTTTTTCTTCGACTCTCCAGAGCATCCTAGACAAAAAATACATCCTAATAAAACTAACAATCTCATATCCACCTCGTTTTAATACTTACAATAATAGAACAGATGCTTCTGTAGAATGTTGGCCACAAATACCTATAAAAGGTCTTAATCTTCTAAAAAAAGTATTTCACTCATTCAATCCCGTCTTAATACGTAATAAATACGCCACACTACGTATTATTTAACAATAAATCTTTATAAAAACGTGATATATACTATTTCTGAATTAGTAAATACGTAATTCACTATAAAACAGAAATATATGCACTGTTTTTGCCGTTATCCTATCAACAACTAAAACATACATCTATGAAAGACAAAGCCTTTAACAACCAACTAATGGAGTATCAACGTATACTTAAAAGTTTAGCAAAACGTTTCACGAAAGATCAAGAAGCGATTAATGATTTAGTACAGGAAACTTTTATTAGAGCCTTAAAGTACATGGATCAGTTTTTTAATAATCCGCGGGTAGTATCATGGTTATTCGTAATCATGCGCAACATTTATATCAATCAGTATAAGCGCCTCAGCTATCAACAAAATTATGAGGATATTAGCTTATATTACTACAATCATAGTTTATCTTCAGAACCATATACAGAAGACAGCTCAGATAAAAGGATGATGTTGGGGGACATTTCTAAAATTATCAGCGAGCTTCCTGTATCTCATGGTGAGATGTTTAATAATTATATTGACGGTTATAAATATAGAGAGCTATCTGAAATGTATGGTATACCAGAAGGAACAATAAAATCTCGTATCCATATCATCAGAAAAACTCTTCAAAAGAAGCTTAAGGTTAAATACGCGACAAACTAACTATTTAACACTAAGGGTGCTCAACATTGAGCACCCTTTTTTATTGTTTCTTTTCCTTTGGCATGTCCGTTGGGTCATTTGGCATATCATTTATCTGATCTACCTGAGGATCAACTCCTGCTTCCGCATCGCCGTCCAATTTGATATCGCGATCGATTTCTTTAGGACCATCCTTTGTCAGAACTTCCTTTTTCTTCTTCCACATTTCTCTGCCTTTGGGTTTATCTTCATGTATTGTTGCCATAATTTTTGTTTTTTATTGTTGAATATTAAGTGCTTGTTCTGGAATTTTCAATCCTTGAGCAGCCATTAAGTGACTATTAAGATTTGGTAACTTAGCTTTCATCCATCCTTTTAGTTTTTCATTATCAACAGATTCATCTGCTATTACCGAATTGAAATAACTAATTGTTTTTTCGTGACTTTCTATTGCTTTCGCTTTGAACCAAGCATCAATTTGCCCAGCAGGTAAAGCTTGCAAAGAATCTAAAGGCATTTTCGATTCATCAATTTTAATTCCTGATAAATCAACCGAAAGTTCATTCGCAAATTGAGTAAGCTCATCTCCCATCGCTTCATGATCCTGGATCAATATAGTCGCGTAGTTTTTTAGTTCGTCTGTCGATAATTTATCTTTCGCAAAAGTCGCCATCATAATTTCTTTCAAATTATCATGATAAACTTTTTGAATAATAGCAGCAGGATCCTGTTGCTTGAAACCCATAAGTACTATTCCTAGAATCAGCACCAGTAATACATTAATCTTTTTCATAACTTTTTATTTTTAAATCATTCACTACTTTATCTATATTATTTCATAAAAGATTAATCGTGATTCGGAGGCTGAAGATTATTTCAGGCTATCCCTACGTATTGAATCTTGATTAAGACTATCTACAGATCCATAAACTACTTCATCGTTTGGATTCAGATTATACCGCTGTCTATCTGGTTCGGTAACTGGTCCAGGAGAATTCTCTTCTACATTTTGAGAATCCGAATTAGACTGTCCACACCCCATTGCTAATAATAACAGGATGATGCATACTACACTTAATGTTTTCATATCTAATAATTTAATGTTTATAACTCTGATTGATTTTTTTCAGCCACTCATACAAATCGGTGAAAATATTATTACATGTAGCAATAATAATCTGACCTGCATTACCTTTAAATTGTCTTTCAATAACGGTCTGCATTCCGTTATAACTAAATGCATAATAAACTCGACCAACGGGTCGGGTTTGTTTAGGATTTGGACTTTCAAAAGCTAATCCTGTAATGGCTACGTGAACATCAGCCTGAGGAACAAGTTTTATAAGTCCCAGAAGCATAGCTAATGTAACTTCTGCAGATTCAGCTGTATGTTCTTCTATAAGATGAGGTGATACATTTAATAGATTTTCTTTGATTTCATTGTCATAACAGACAATTGAACCCAAATGATAATTTCCACTAGAAACTTCTAATGCCCAAGTACTACTCAAAAAGCCAGCAGTCATGCTCTCCGCGCAGATCAGTTTTAAATTATTTTGGGTTAGAAAATCTCCACACTGGAATAAAATACGCTCGTCTATTTTTCTACTGCTCATAGGAATTCAAAGTTTGTATAATAATAACGTTTGAATGCCGTATTAGTTGAAATACTTTGGTTTTTAAGTTTTTATACTTGTTGATCAACTACTTTACAGGTATTTTTTAGCTCAATTTCGCGTATAATTTCAATCAACAAACATCCACACTACTGGTTCAACCCTTACAAAACATAAACAAGTTATGAAAACACAAAGACTATCGGCAGCTACAGGACAAGGTCCTATCGTATGCATTATCATTGACAGCAATCCAGGTACAATCGATAAAGACGACAATGAGAGAGACCGCGAAGAACAACAAATCAATCAAACTGGTGTTTCAGATGATACCATCCCAGCGGGAGAAGAACAAAATATGCCGGATCCAGAGGAATACGAGGAACGTCAAGGGGATGAAGATTTAAATGATATCCCAATGGAAGAACCTGTTCCAGATATAGATGAAATTGAAGAGGACGATATTGATGATTTAGACCTCGATGAAGATGAAGAAGTACAAGATCCTTTAGAGGACGATGTCCAAAATGATGAAATCATCTAATAACATTTCTATAATTTAGTCTAATTGATATATATTTTGAATGCGCAGATCTTCGTTGACTGCGCATTTCTTTTTATTATTTCTACATACATACAAAAAAATAGCAATGCTCTA
>NZ_JAAKGQ010000065.1:0-17246 GCF_011043515.1 Sphingobacterium sp. SGL-16
CGATTAACCCTTTACTTTTATATCTATAGCGCTTATTATTTAACAAAAGGCGCTTTCTTTACTTCAGCTTTTACTTTTTGATTACGGATATGGATAAAAATCTCTGATCCTGCTTTTGAGAATTCTGTATTTACATAACCCAAACCTATAGATTTTTTAAGTGTAGGTGATTGCGTACCCGAAGTTACGCGGCCAATTATATTGCCTTCAGCGTCAACGATGTCGTAATCATGACGAGGAATACCTCTTTCAATCATTTCAAAACCCACTAATTTTTGAGCTGTCCCTTTTTCTTTTTCTGCTTTCAAGTTTTCGCTGTTAACGAAATCTTTGGTGAATTTAGTTACCCAGCCAAGACCTGCTGCCAATGGAGAAGTCGTATCGTCAATATCATTACCATACAAACAGAATCCCATTTCTAAACGTAAAGTATCGCGTGCGCCTAAACCAATAGGTTTGATGCCAAACCCCGCTCCTGCTTCGAAAATTGCATCCCATACTTTTTGAGCATCTTTATTCGCAACATAAATCTCAAAACCTCCAGCGCCAGTGTATCCTGTTGCTGATACGATTACATTATCTACACCAGCGAAAGTGCCTTTAGCAAAAGAATAATATTCCATAGAAGCCAGCTCGATATCAGTCAATTTCTGTAAAGCATCAGCTGCTTTAGGGCCTTGGACAGCAAATAAAGATGTTTCGTCAGAGATATTTTTCATCTCTACACCATACGTGTTGTATTTGCTGATCCAGTTCCAATCTTTCTCGATATTAGAAGCATTTACAACTAAAAGGTAGGTTATATCGTCGATTTTGTAAGTCAAAAAGTCATCCACAATACCGCCAGTTTCGTTTGGAATATAAGCGTATTGTACTTTACCATCATATAATTTTGATGCATCATTAGATGATATTTTTTGGATCAAGTCTAATGCTTTTTCGCCTTTCAAGATAAATTCACCCATGTGACTCACATCAAATACCCCAACACCTGTACGAACAGTTTCATGCTCGTCATTGATACCGGAATATTGAACAGGCATATTGAATCCTGCAAAAGGAACCATCTTTGCTCCTAATGAAATATGATGGTCTGTTAAAGCTGTGTTTTTCATCATCTAATGGTTATAAAGTTTTTGCAAAAATAATTAATATGTTGGGATATTTTCGTCTGATTTTAATATTCTCATAAATAATCCTTTGTTTTTGGATAAAAACAAAAAATTTTCGTTTCTCAGAATGTTGCAACCGTTTGCAAATCTAAAATTGATAGGACTCTTTTGAATTCTGAATTTAAATCTGCGCGAATTTCGATTTTTTTTCCAGTCCAAGGATGATCAAAATGAAGTTCTGAAGCATGTAAAAGCATCGTGTCCATCTTAAATCGTTCTTTCCACAGTTTATTTTGCTTATTGCAACCATGAGGGCGATCGCCAATAATAGGATGCATAATATGCGCAAAATGCCTTCTTAACTGGTGCATTCTTCCTGTTTCAGGATTTGCTTCAACTAGAGAATAACGAGAAGTTGGAAATTTTCCTTGTGGAACATTGATTTCAGCAGTTGCCAGAAGTTTATAATGCGTAATGGCATCTTGTGATGTGCCATTTTCTTTTAGTAATGGGTAATCAATAGTTCCTTCTTCCGGACAATAACCTCTTAAAATAGCTAGATAACGCTTATCCATTTTCTTATCCTGAAACAAAACCTGTGTTTTTTGATCGGTTTCTTTGTCCAAAGAAAATAAGAGTATTCCGCCTGTTTTTCGGTCCAGGCGATGAGCCGGATATACAGGTTGTCCGATTTGGTCACGTAGTAATTGCAAAGCAAATTCAGAGGCATCGTTCGCAATGGAAGAACGATGAACCAACAATCCATGAGGTTTGTTTATTGCGATGAGATGCTCGTCGCGGAAAAGAATTTCTAACATTATAAATTTTTAAGAATACCCACGATTTCATCTGCTTTCTTGTCGATTTCTGGGCTTAGCCATACTTTTTTGAAAGCTCCCCCTCCTATTGGTGTATTCTCTCCTTGCCATTTAATTTTGACAACCGTAAAAAGATAGTAATTCTCTATTACGACATTGTTTTGTACAAATTCTTGCACGATACGGTCGCCAAATAAAGTCATGCCCAGCTGGAGTGCTTCTTTATTCTCATAATTCAATTGATCCTCCAACAAGGACTTAGCTTTTTCTTTAATAGCGTATTCGAATTCCTCTTTTTTAGGATTGGTTAATAGGGCAGCTACCATAATTCCAAAGAGTAATAAAGCAAATATTCTGGTTTTGGACATTATTTCGATTTTATGAATAATATTAGAATAAATTACCTAAAGTATCAAAAATCCATTCCGCAAGGATATACATCAAGTAAAAAACAGCAACACACAAAAGTACTATAATAATAAATAAAGTTATCAATAAACCTTTTGCACTGCCTTGATGTTTTCCTTCAAAATAATGCTTTCGAAGAAGTTTTACGTTCTTTTTGTTGGCTTTATTGAAAAAGTCAAAGGCATAGCCAATCAACGGAATTGAACCCAAAATAGCATCCAATAATACATTCACAAGCATCTTAACAGCGACCTTTGAGCCTGCTCCATTGCGAAGCATGACGACTACCAATGCCAATGACATTCCAAAGGCCACAAATTGACCAGCATAGGGTATTAAATTCAAAAGAGGATCCAAGCCGAACCTGAACCCTCCAATGCTAAATTTATTATCTAATAGCGTAGACATCCGCTCTATCCAAGCGAAATCTTTCTCGCGCTTTTGCTGTATAAGATGATTTGTTTGTCCCAATTTTATTTCAATTCAAATACTCCGTCAATATAACAAGTCAACTTGATTGGACGAATATCTAAAGTAAGTTCATTTGACTCTGCAACACCATCCATCATCGCGGATTTTGCAAACATACGTGTCGTAGGAACTAATTCTCCAAAATTAAAGTTGCTATTATCGTTTATTACTAACACCTTCCCTACTGAACCACCGTCTGCTGCTGCTAAAATTTCAGCATTTAGACGTGCATCTTTTACTGCTGCAGTTTTCAATTCTTTTTCAATTTCACGTTTTTGCGTATGGTCATATCCGCTGATTGAAGTGCTTTCTAAGCCTTGAGGATCTACTTTATCCAACATACTGTGTAATCCATTTAAGTTTGTCACTTTGATACGATATTGACGTGATTGCAACAGTTCATTGTTCTTTTTCTTATTTTGATAATTGTAACTGTAGATATTTTGAACAGTGAAATCTTCTTTTTTCACCCCTATTGCCGTTGCTGCATCAAAAAGCTGCTTTTCTAAAGTCTCGATAAATACTTTTTTCTTCATATTACCATCCATATAAAATTCTTTCAAGGAAATTGAAAGGTAAATAATATCTGGAGTCACCTCTTTTTCAGCGTATCCTTTAGTCGCTACTTTGCGATAAGATTCAATATTGTTTGATTGGGCGTTTGTCATTAAGATAGTTCCAACTAGAAATGCAATTGTTAGTAATTTTTTCATATATCGTTTGAAATTAATATTTTCTGTATATAACGCATAGACAAACAAAATGCCACAATGTTTAATAATCAATCAAAATAATCTTGTAAATGATTTTATAAATCTTATCTTTAGATAAATTAAAATATAATACAGTAATGCAAGAAGGTAAAGTAAAATTCTTTAATGAGACCAAAGGTTTCGGTTTCATAGTGCCAGCATCGGGCGAAAGCGAAATTTTTGTTCACGTTTCAGGATTAGTAGACAAAGTTCGTGAGGGCGATGATGTATCTTACGAAGTAGAACAAGGTCGTAAAGGGCTTAACGCGGTAAATGTAAAAGTTATCTAATAGATTCTAAATATATTTATTGTGAGAAAGCTCGAAATCAATTGATTTCGAGCTTTTTTGCTTTTTATGAATTGTTCATTTAGCTATTTGTAAATGGATTATGTGTATCACGTTGGTCTGCAAATGGATCTGCACTTCCACCTTTTGGATCAGGACCATATTCATTTGTGCCATTTTCGCCTTCTTGAATATATAAATAGATTAAATATAACCAACCTATGCAGCAAACAAAACCCCATAATATATTCCATCCTGATTTACCTATATCATGTAATCTACGTACAGTAACAGCTAAGGAAGGAATTATTACCGCTAATGAATAAATTCCACTTAAGTATCCTGTAGATTGATATCTAGACATCCATTCCATACCTGGTAAGTTAACAGGTTCTGGTTGATAAGTATAGGTAAATCCTAGCATTTGATCTATTAAAGATAAACCCCAGGATATTATGATGTTAAATAATACAAACATCCAGAATTCTTTTCTTCTGGCACGCCCGCTGAAATTTGCGTAATTGTCTCTTACGACCTTTAAATACCATTCCATAATTTAGTTTTATTAAGTTAATACATATTATTACTTAATCAAAAATAAGATTATTCTTGATTTAATATATTTTAATGAAAAATTTCTTCCAAAATTTGTAAAGAATTAACTGTTCCAAAGTTCTCTGTATGAACTTTGTAGAAGTTAATAATCTGAGAAAGCAGATAAATACGATCTTCGTGCTTCATTTGAATTAAGTGAGATTCTTCATATGACACATTTAATATAGCATGAAACATGTGGGTATGTGGTGCTTGTAAAGTGTAGGTATGAGCAGGAGCATATTTAGTGAATACGCCATCCACTAAGTCAAAATAGGGTAGAATTTCATCTGAGGAGGAGGGCATATAACCTAAAAACCTACTTAATTTCATTAAAAAACATAAATGAAAATTTTGAATAGGTTCATCTGTCTGATCTAGCCACAGAATAGATTGTTGAATAAAATTAAAAAGGTGAGGATCTGGTTGTTGCTGTTTTAAAACCTTATACAGTATTTCGTTTAAGAATATGGCAACTGAACTTTTGGTAATTTCAAGAGGAATTTGCTGTAATATAGGCCAAGAGGTAGCTTCTTTGATGCGTTGCAAGCTACCTGTATCTTTGTAGTAAACGACCAAATCCAATAGATGTAGAGGCTGCAGCATATTCACATGAATTTTAGCTTTGGGTTTACGTGCTCCATTAATCAAATAGGACTGAATTCCAAATTCTTCGGTGAAAAATTGCGCTACTACACTATTTTCTGAATAGTTCGTAATTTTTAAAGCTATTGCACGTGTTTTATGTAGCATTTATATCCCTTACGCTAAATTTACTTTTAGGCTAAAAGTACTAAGTAAACCTAGTAAACACAAGACGGATTTTGAAAGTTGATCAAATTATAAAATGTGAATTGTTGAAAACTATTTTTTTGGAGAACAATATGAGATAAATTGGAAAACCTCTACATTTGCTTGTTCCTGCACTTTTTGGATTATTTTTAAAAATAATTCTGTCCATATTGTTGTAAATCCCAAAAGAAATATAGATATTTGCAAACTCTTTGCAGAGAGTGCAAAAGAGAATTGGTGTATAAATAGACAACATTAAAAATAAATATCATGTCAAGAATTTGTGATTTAACAGGCAAAACGGCATTAAAAGGAAATAACGTATCTCACTCGAACGTTAAGACTAAGCGTAAATTCTATCCTAATTTACAAACTAAACGTTTCTACATTCCTGAAGAAGATCGTTGGATCACTTTAAAAGTGTCTACGGCTGCAATTAAAACAATTAACAAAAACGGAATTACTTCGGTTATCAATAAATTTATCAAAAAAGGATACGTTTAATAGATAATCCGCCTGTTAATTAAAGATATTCATGAACTAATAGTCCGTGAGGATTAAACAAAGTAAAAACAATGGCTAAAAAAGGAAATAGAGTACAAGTAATCTTAGAGTGTACTGAACACAAAGAAAGTGGTCTTCCAGGGATGTCACGTTACATCACTACAAAAAACAAAAAGAACACAACAGAGCGTTTAGAATTGAAAAAATTCAACCCTGTATTGAGAAAAGTAACTGTTCATAAAGAAATTAAGTAATTAATTTTTGGACTTGCGAAAGCGGTTCAATATAAAAACATAATACCATGGCAAAGAAAGCGGTAGCATCATTACAAAAAGGTGGTGGTAAAGAGTTTACTAAAGTTATCATCACTGCAAAATCTGCTAAAACTGGAGCTTATACTTTCAAAGAAAGTATGGTACACAACGACAACGTAAAAGAAGTTGTTGCGGCAGCTACAAAATAAGCAAGAAAGATATTCCTTTTTTAAAGTTTTTCTTTAAAAAAACTGAAAGCCGTTTTGGTATACTCACCGAAAGGGCTTTTTTTAGTATGGCAAGATTTAAGTATATTTGAACTTGATTTTTAAGCATTAGTTATCATAAGTATACATGGGTTTATTTGATTTTTTCAAGAAGAAACAAGAGGCGCCTGAAGCTCAAGAAGCTTTGGATAAAAGTTTGGAGAAAACGAAAGAAGGTTTCTTTTCAAAGATTACCAAGGCTGTCGTTGGTAAATCGACGATTGATGACGATGTGTTGGATAATCTGGAGGAAGTATTGGTTACCTCGGACGTGGGTGTCACAACTACTTTGAAAATTGTCGAAAGAATCCAAGAACTTGTAGCACGTGATAAATATGTTGGAACAGATGAATTAAACCGTCTGTTGAAAGAAGAAATTCAAGCTCTTCTTGCTGAAAACAATAGTAATGATTTCGAGAGCTTCGAATATGGCAATCACAAACCTTATGTGATTATGGTCGTAGGAGTGAACGGCGTTGGTAAGACAACTACTATTGGTAAGTTAGCGCATCAACTCAAAGAAGCAGGTAACAAAGTAGTATTGGGCGCGGCAGATACGTTCAGAGCGGCTGCTGTTGACCAAATCAAACTTTGGGGTGAAAGAGTAGGTGTCCGTGTCGTAGCACAGGCTATGGGATCTGATCCAGCATCTGTGGCTTTTGATACGATTCAATCTGCTGTTTCTAATGGTGATGATGTGGCGATCATTGATACAGCTGGTCGTTTGCACAATAAAGTAGGCTTGATGAATGAGTTGGGTAAGATCAAAAATGTAATGCAAAAGGTAGTTCCTGGTGCTCCACATGAGATTTTATTGGTACTTGATGCTTCTACTGGACAAAATGCTATCGAGCAATGTACACAGTTTACACAAGCTACAGATGTGAACGCATTAGCGTTAACTAAATTAGACGGTACAGCAAAAGGCGGTGTCGTAATCGGTATTTCGGATCAGTTCAAAATTCCTGTGAAATATATTGGCGTAGGAGAGAAGATTGGTGATTTACAGCTTTTCAATAAGCGTGAATTTGTAGAGTCTCTGTTTAAATAGTATTTGAATAAAACTCTCAAAATACTCAGTCATTTCGAGTGAAGTGCAAAGCTATGAAAAATCTCATCAGTTTAGATTCTCCCTTCGATCGAAATGACTAAAAATACTTTACTACCTTTCAAGTAAGAAAATCAGGGTTATTAATAATTTTTTGAAATTTAAGTTGTTCGGATAAGCGATTATCGGTACAATTCAACCATAATAATGAAAACAAAACATAGTAAATTCGAACCTATAGTAGCAAAACCGCGTGTGAACGTAGTTACATTGGGATGTTCGAAAAATATTCACGACTCGGAAGTATTGATGGGTCAATTGAAAGGAAATCAAATTGATGTTGTTCACGAATCAAATAATATACAAGCAAATGATATTGTAGTTATCAATACTTGTGGATTTATTGATAATGCCAAACAGGAGTCTATTGACACGATTTTACAGTTTTCAGAGCTTAAGGATCAAGGAAAAGTAAATAAAGTAATTGTGACTGGATGTCTTTCTGAGCGATATAAGCCAGAATTGCAAACTGAAATACCTAATGTAGATGCTTACTTCGGAACGAATGATCTTCCAGAATTACTTTCTACTATCGGTGCAGATTATCGTCATGAATTATTAGGTGAACGTCTATTGACAACGCCTTCGCATTTTTCATATTTTAAAATTGCGGAAGGATGTAACCGACCATGTTCTTTCTGTGCTATTCCACTTATGCGTGGTAAACATATTTCAAAATCTATTGATGATTTAGTAAAAGAAGCGAAATTTTTGGCTTCAAATGGTACAAAAGAATTAATTCTTATTGCGCAAGATTTGACGTATTACGGTTTGGATATTTACGGTAAACGTAATTTATCGGATTTAATGCGTCACCTTTCTGATGTGGATGGTATCGAATGGATTCGTTTGCAATATGCTTATCCTTCAGGTTTCCCAATGGATATATTGGACACAATGAATGAACGTAGCAATATCTGTAATTATTTGGATATGCCATTGCAGCATATATCCGATAATATGTTGACATCGATGCGTCGTGGCACTTCTAAGCAAAAACAAATTGACCTTGTAAACAAAATCCGCGATAAAGTGCCTGATATCGCTTTACGTACCACATTGATATGTGGGTACCCAGGAGAGACAGAACAAGATTTTCAAGAGATGTTAGAGTGGGTAGAAGAAACACATTTTGACCGTTTGGGATGTTTCACTTATTCACATGAAGAGAAAACACATGCACACACATTAGAGGATGATGTTCCTGAAGAAGTAAAACAGGATCGAGTAGATGCGATCATGGAAGTCCAACAGGGTATATCATACGATATAAACCAAACTAAAGTTGGAAAAGAATTCAAAGTATTGGTGGATAGAGTGGATGGGGACTATTTCATAGGCCGTACAGAATATGATTCACCAGAGGTAGATAATGAAGTCATATTGAATGCAAAAGAAAATTATGCTCGTATTGGTGATTTTGTACAAGTGAGGGTGGATAGAGCAGAGGATTTTGATTTATTTGGTACTATTGTGAAGTAGTTAGATTATAACTTCTAGACATAAAAAGAAAGCAACCCTAGGGTTGCTTTTTTCTTTAGGTAGCTGATTATAATACTCCTGGTTTTTATAGATTTTTTTTAAAAATATTATATAGAATCTTTAAATCATTTTCATTTAAATTCGCAGTATTTGTCTCTTTTTGAATATAATGGTTTTTAAATCCCTTAACTGCAGCATCTAAATTCTTAACATCATATCCTATCACTCGAAGTGCTAAACGAACATCAAAATTTGCTGGTGGTGTTTCCAAATACTCATCATACCAATATCCGAAGCCCGCTTCTGCTAATTTTTTCCAAGGAAAACGAGAAGGATCATTTTTGCGCGTTGGTGCATAATCCATATGACCAATGAAATTTGCTTGAGGGATTTTATATGTGTCTTTTAAGTAACTTAAAAGTTTAATTAGTGCATCAATCTGTACATCAGTCCATGGATCGGTAGTTCCATTGTTATCCAATTCAATACCTATAGATGATGAATTTAGGTCGGTATCATTGCCCCATTTTCCCGCTCCAGCATGATGACCTCGGTATAAATCATTTACCATTTGGACTATTTTTCCGTCTCTTCCAATTACATAATGTGAACTTACACCAGCCTTAGCACTATGAAATGTTTTTACCGTTTGCGCTAATGAGTCTTGCGCAGTATGATGAATCATCACATAATTAGGTTTTCTTACGCCAAAATTAATCGAGCCAATCCATTCTTTCTCTAAGGAATTAATTTTCTCAATTTGAGAAGTAACAGGGGCTTCGCGATATAATTCAGCAAACTCCTTTGCTTTCTTTTTGTATACTTTTTCGGTAGCGGCATATTTACCACCTCCACAAGAAGTTGCTAAGGCCGCTACAAATAGAAATGGAATAATTAGTGATTTTTTCATTGTTTAAATTGAATTTAAGATGCAATATAGCTAAGTTAAAGGAATTTCAATGAAAAAGGATAATCTCTTGAAGACAACTTGCTGTAAGTCATTTAAATGTTATAGTAACAGGAGAGAATTAAGTACAATAAAAATTTCCCTATCTTTGTAGCGTGAATACAGCAACAAAATTGATAGATATCCGTAATCTTTCCCTTGATCAGATCAAAGAGAAGTTGGTAGAAATGGGAGAGCAAGCTTTTCGTGCAAAACAAATCTATGAGTGGCTTTGGCAAAAGTCTGTTACGGATTTTGAGCAAATGAGTAATCTGAGTAAAGCATTACGTGATAAATTGAAAGAAAATTTTACTATCAATTATGTACAAGTAAAACAATCTCAAGTTTCCTCTGACAAAACTATAAAAAGTAGTTTTGTACTGTATGATGGTAATATCATCGAAGGGGTATTAATTCCTACTCCTGAACGTATGACCGCTTGTGTCAGTTCTCAAGTTGGTTGCAGTTTGACTTGTAAATTCTGTGCAACAGGATATATGGATCGTAAACGTAATCTTAATGCGGACGAAATATATGATCAAGTTGTTTTGATAGATAAGCAAGCTAAAGACAATTACGGTATTCCATTAAGTAATATTGTATATATGGGAATGGGTGAGCCATTGCTTAACTATTCTAATATGATGAAATCTATAGAACGGATTACGTCTCCAGATGGTCTGAATATGGCTGCAAAGCGTATTACCGTTTCTACTGCAGGTATTGCAAAGATGATCAAAAAGTTGGGTGATGATGAGGTGCGTTTCAATTTGGCTTTATCACTTCATGCGGCAAATGATGAGAAGCGAAATGAAATTATGCCTATTAATGAGCAAAACTCATTGAAATCTTTGGCCGAAGCTTTGCGATATTACTATTCTAAAACAAAAAATCCAATTACCTTCGAATATATAGTGTTTAACAATTTCAATGACGAATTGCAAGACGCTAAAGAATTGGCTAAATTCTGTAAGCATGTACCTTGTAAAGTAAATATCATTGAATACAACCCTATATCTTTAGCAGATTTTGTAAATGCAGAAGCGGATAAAATTGATGCTTTCGCTAGCTATTTACGTAGCCAAGGTGTGGTAACCAATGTTCGGCGCAGTCGTGGTAAAGATATCGATGCTGCCTGCGGTCAGTTAGCTATCAAAGAAAAATCAAATTAATTTCGTGTCTTAAAGAATAGTAACTAATTGTATTCTTTTATGTTGTTGAGAAATTATTTCAACGATTTTTTTACACGTTTTATTTCCAAGGTTATTTATGGCTTGTAATACTGCCATGTTTACTAAAGAGGAAGTGTTGTGTATGAACTGTCTATTTCATTTGCCTTTTACAGATTTTCATTTAGATCACAATAATTAAACTGCCCGTCAATTTTGGGGAAAATTCATTTTGAACCAGCCTTTTCGATACTGCACTTAGTCAAATTTTCCCGTGTGGAAACTCTTTTGCATAAGCTTAAGTGTAAAATTCAACCTGAAAAAGGTGTTTTCTTAGGTGAATTATATGGGAAGCGTCTCAAAAGAGTGATCGAACATATTGATATAATTATCCCAATTCCCATTCATATAAATAAACTTAGAAAAAGGGGCTACAATCAAGCGGCTCAATTTGCTTTTGGTTTGAGTCTTGGTCTGGATATTCTACTGGATGAGAATATTTTGAAAAGAGACGTATTGTCGATTAGTTACACACAAAAATCAAGAACAGAACGATACAATAATGTGAAAGGAGTATTTTCTGTAAGTATAACCAGAAATCTACAAGAGAAACATATTCTTCTTGTAGATGATGTCTTGACAACAGGAGCTTCCATTTGTGAAGCAGCTCAACTATTAATTTACAAGGGCACAAAAGTTTCGATTGCTACTATTGGGCGTGAATAATATGTTATCTTCTTTTTGGTGTATATGGTTTAGGACAGCCACAATTGCTGGTTCCACAGGATTGAAACCCTATTGCTAGCATTGATAATATTATGCTAATTAGTATAAATCTCTTCATTTTTTTTGGCTTTATTACCTCTATATAGCAAGAGAAATGAAAATGTTGCCATTCCTATCCCTATACAATCCGCATATATATCATATAAATCCGCAGTACGGCTAGAAACGTGCTTTTGAGCTTCTTCTGTAAATAACGCGAAAATGACAGTACTTATTACCACTTTGCTGACGATAATCCACATATTTCCTTTCCATTTCGATTTCATTGCAGACTCCCAATATAATAAGATGGCAAGAACAAAGAAAATTCCCATATGTACTACTTTATCTATACCAGCAAAAAGCTCATATTTTCGGACGTCGGGTAATTCGTTAGGTGGTAATAATAAGAGGGTTAACATTATAATTCCCCATACTATAGCCCAGATATAGCTAAAAAAATATTTCATTGTCGCAAAAGTGTTATAAATCAATAAGAAATCCTAATAATTAACACAATTTAATATGTTGATACATATTAAATAAAATTTATTTGACTGTTAATCAATAGATTGTGTTTTTATATACTACTATGTATTGCAAAGTACCATCCAAAGGATATAACTTTGTATTATTATGATAGCGGAAAACACACAAACGCAGATGCGGAAAGGTATACTTGAGTACTGTATACTTTCGATTATTTCCAGAGGAGAAATATATGCATCAGATATAATTGCGGAATTGAAACGCGCTCAATTGCTTGTAGTGGAGGGGACGCTGTATCCTTTATTGACCCGGCTGAAAAACAATGGGTTATTGAGTTACAATTGGCAAGAATCAACTTCAGGGCCACCGCGTAAATATTACCAAATTACTCATGAAGGTAATGAAGTATTGCAAAAACTAGATGTGACATGGAAGGAGTTGGTTTTTGCGGTAGAAACATCATTGCAAGGCAGAAATGAATCAAACAACTAACACAAATATTTACGACCATGAATAAAACAATTATTATAAATATAAATAGTATAGTCTTTCACATCGAAGAGGAAGCTTACGAAACACTACGCTCGTATATGATAGATATCAAAAGACATTTTGGCAAATCTTCAGATAGCCAGGAAATCTTACTAGATATCGAAAACAGAATTGCAGAGATGTTTTCTGAAAAGATACATGCAGGCCGCAAAGAAGTGATTTCTTTGGACGATGTGAATCATGTTATCAGTCAAATGGGCAAAGTGAGTGATTTTGAAGGAGAAACGGAGGAAGATATATATGAGCAAGCAAATGCTAATAGTGAGTCAGAGACGCATTCACATATACCATATTCAGCTCCTGTGGATAAAAAATTGATGCGTAATGCAGATGACAAGATTTTTGGAGGTGTATGTAGCGGTCTGGGAGCTTACTTTAATATGGAAACCAAATGGATGCGCTTGATATTTGTGTGTTTTTTCTTATTTGGGGGGTCGGGCATTATGCTTTATATTATACTATGGATAGTAATGCCTGTTGCGGTTTCGCGAGCGGACAAAATGGCGATGAAAGGAGAATCACCTACTTTACAAAATTTTAAGAAAAGTTTTGAGGAAGAAATACAAGGATTGAACCCTCATTTTTCGAAAGCGAAATCTGAAATTGCAAAAGGTACAGCTGCAGTTGGTAGTGGTGTTTCAAAGGTGGGGAGATTTTTCCTACGCCTGATCGCTTTCTTTATTCTGATAGTTTGTGCTTTGACTCTTTTCGGTTTAGCGATTGCTTGTATTGGTTTTATTACAGGTGTATTGGGGTATCAACGTGAGATGGTATTCCCTGGTACCGAATTTTTGAATACACCGCAAGCTATTGTTGCCTTGATAGCAGGAACATTAGCTATTGCTATTCCATTTTTCGCACTGTTTCAGCTAATGCTTCGTATACTTTTTAGAACACAACCTTTGAATCATTATTTCTCGTTGGGCCTGTGGGCCACGTGGATTTCGTCAATCATTGCAGTAGTATTCTTTAGTTTTATTGGGGCACAAGAGTTCAAAGAATCAAGTACCATAAAAGTTGAAAAACCTATAAATGCTCAAAAGGTATACTATATCTCCGAGAAAGATGTTCGACTTATAGAAGCCTCTGAGGTAGATAAAAATGGTAAAAAATTTAAAATTGAATTAAATGGTGAGGATTTGGAGTATGCCTTGCGTAGGGACATTAGTATCAATTTTGAAAGTATTGACTCACTAGCAAAACCTTATATTCAATACAATTATTTTGCGCGAGGTAGGACTTATCAAGCGGCAACGACGAATGCTGCGGAAATAAATTATTTGGCAAATCAAATGGATAATAAAATAATTTTTAATTCGCACTTTGGTATTAACCCTGATAAGAAGTATAGAGATCAATCCGTGTCCGCAACGCTTTATTTGCCTGTAGGATCACGTGTTGTAATAGATAAATCCATAGAATATAAGCTAAGAGATTTATCATTTTGGGATTGTCAGCGCGCTTACGATTCTGATGAAGAGGTTAAAAGTACAGAGTGGATCATGGGAAGAACAGGATTACAATGTACACCAAGGTTTTTACCTATAGAAAAGAAGTCCGATACTGAACAAACCGAAGCAGCTGTCGAAGATTTGGTCAAACAAGCTGAAAAGCATGCTAAAGAAGCAGAAGAGCATGCGCGTAAAGTGGAAGAAGAAGCAAACAAATTGTCTGAGCATGTAGCTGTTACTGTGCAATAATCTTTTTTTGCGATAGAAAAATACTCAATTTGTCGCCTTTAAATAAAAATTAAAGGCGACAAATTTTTTACCGACCAATTTTACTATTTCACCGAAAATCTACCTCTTTTGGTCTAATACGAATTCTCATACTTGTATTTTCAGCCTAATTTCGGAGAGAAATAAATAAACAGAAGAGTAAACAGAAACTAACCACACATGAAAATACTTTTACATACTTTAAGTTGCATGGTTCTTTGCTTGCAATTTGCTTTCGCTCAGCAAAAGACCATTAGCGGTATCATCAAAAATGCGGATAATACACCAATTGTTAATGCTTCGGTATTTTTAGTGACTGAACCAAACCGAGGTTTTATTAAATCTGCAATCACAGACGAAAAAGGACAATTCAAATTTTTAGGTTTTCCAAAAGGAAATTTTAGAATAGAAGCTACGGCGGTGGGTTACGCTAAAGGTGAATCTGGAGCATTCCAAACAGCAGACAATTCTATTACTATAGAGGATATAATATTGCAAGTCTTGACAAAAGAATTGGAAGCCGTAAGCGTGCAAGGTCAACTTCCTCAAATCCAACATACCAATGGAAGGTTGGTGATGAATGTAGAAAATTCATCTATCAGTGCTGGAAACAATGCGTTGGAAGTTTTGAAAAGAGCTCCTGGTGTAGACGTTGATAAGGATGACAATATCTCCTTAATGGGACAGCAAGGTGTGAATGTGACAATCGATGGTCGTCAAACCTATATGACGGGTGAGCAATTGGCGACTTTCTTGAAAAGTACGGATGGAAGCCAGATTAAAAGCATTGAACTTTCTACCACTCGTTCAGCGAAGGACGATGCAGAAGGAACAGCGGGTGTGATTAATATTGTGATGAAGAAAAACCGTTTGGAAGGTTTCAATGGCTCATTTGTGGGCAGTGGAGCAGTAGGGGAAAAATGGAGGGGTAATAGCTCATTAAGCGTAAATTATAAGAAAAACAACTCAACCTTCTTTACGAACTATTCTTATACCGATAATAATTACAACGAGAATATTCGAATTACGCGTATCATTCCTAATGATGTTGCCGATACTTATTTTGATCAAACATCTAGATTTGAAAATGCCGATAAAACTCATAATTACAAATTGGGGTTTGAGCAAAAGACATCAGCACGTAATACTTTTATGATCCAGTTTAATGGAGCGAACAATAAAGAAGATCAGCTTACTCCAGGGACGACCCTTATGTCTCAGCCGAATAGATCTGTAGATTCTATAATGGTATCTGATAATAATAATGATGAGAAATTTAACCGTTATTCGGTGAATATCAACAATGAGTTTGTGATCGATTCTACAGGTAAAAAATTAACTGCTGATTTTGACTATAGCACTTTCAAAACCAATTCGGTGTTGAATTATGGGTACTATTCTTATTTCGGCGATGGAGAAACATTAATGTATGCTCCAGAATTTGAAAGAAGCACATTTGGTGTGGACATAAATATATTAGCAACGAAATTGGATTACACACAAAAATTGTGGAAAGGAAATATTGAAACAGGAGCGAAGTACAGTAATGTACAGTCTGATAATGATGTGTATTTTGAAAACCGTGTAGGTTCCAATTGGGAAAACAATACAAATCGTTCGAATATATTTAATTATGAAGAACAGATCTTAGCGGGATATTTTGATTACAGCACTAATATCAAAAAATGGGGAATTAAGGCTGGATTGAGAGGAGAATATACTATTTCTGACGGTCATTCTATTACGCAAAATAAACAAGTAAAACGTGATTATTTTGATTTGTTCCCTTCGGCTTCTTTGTCTTATAATGCTCACGAAAACCATGTTTTTGCATTGAATTATTCTCGTAAGGTTTCTCGTCCTAATTACAGAAACTTGAATCCTTTTGAATATTATGTAGATAAAAGAACGTACAATAAAGGTAATCCATATTTGAATCCGCAGTACACGGATGGCTTTTCATTCAACTACACATTGTATAAAAGATTTAATATTGCGTTAGGACATGACATCACAAAAGGTGCAATGATAGAAAGCTTGGGTCAAGATACAGTATTAAAAACTACGTGGATTACGCGAGAGAATCTAGGCGAGCAGACTACTTCTTACATCAACTTGACTATTCCTTATCGCTTTGGTAAAGTCTGGACCATGTTTAATAATATCACAGGTATCTATATGCACTTTAAAGGTCCAGTTTCGGGTTACCATGTGAACTTGGGTTCAGCGTTTATACAAGCGAATATAAACAACAATTTCAGATTTAGTAAACAATTTACGGGTGAAGTATCTGTACGTTATAATTCGCCTTTTATTTACAATATGTACAAAATTCAGACACGTTGGGGAACAGATATCGGCGCGACTTACAATTTGAAAGATGAACGTACCTCTTTGAAATTAGCAGTTACGGATATTTTCCATACAAACCACAACAATGTGTTTACAGAATTCGAAGAATTTAATTCTAAAATATATCAATACCGAGATAGCCAAACTGTACGTCTGACATTGACTTATAAATTTGGTAATCTAAAACAATCAATTCGCCGGGTGAATGACAGTAGCGAAGAGAAAGAAAGAGCGTTATAATATAAGTTTTGTTCAAGGTTTTTAATTTAAAGATGACCGTAGACTGAAAGAGTCTGCGGTCTTTTTTATAAAACGGAGCGTAAAACCCACAGGTCTTTAGCCTGTGGGATGTAAGCGACTAACCCTGATTGAGAATATACTCACGAATAATATCAGGAGATGCTTCT
>NZ_JAAKGQ010000066.1:0-16198 GCF_011043515.1 Sphingobacterium sp. SGL-16
TGCCCAATATAAAAGGGCACTTTTTCAGTGACCTCCCTAAAAGTGAGCCTTTTTTGCTATATATGCCTTGCTGTTTTACATCAAGGATAATTTTATTACGTAGTCTACAGTTGCTTTATTTAAATAATTTCCAAAAGCATCGCTCATCATTTTGGCAATTTCCGCACGACTCATTGTTTTGATTTTTGTATTCTCCACCGCTTTCTTATCAAATAAAACATTATTGCTAACCTCTACTTTCGAAGCAAAATATGAAACGTGTTGACTTGGAACTACTAATCCTAATATCAATCCAGGTAATCCATTAATAGATTCCGGACCACCATCAATAGGAATTTCATTCGCATAAAAGCCAATTACATACGTAGAATCCTCGGTGATACCATTCGCGCGTCTACAGTTGTAGCCTGCTATTTCACGATATTCATCCGTAATCGTCCATTTCACTTTTTTCAAAGTATCTTGAATAATAACCTTTTGACCAATCAAATCATTGTATCTTTTATACTCATTATTTGCCAAATTAGAATAAGTAGTCGCCTCAAAATCTAAGGCCAACATCATGATTATCTGCTTCATCATTGGATCTAAATCCTGCTTTTGAGATTCAAACAAAGTTTCATTTCCTTTGAATTTTAGCGACTTTTTCAACACTATATTCTCAGGAACTCTAGGCAACATTGCACTCATCTGATTCTTTTGTGCTTCGTCAGCCTTCTCTATAAATTGTTTGCGAAGAATATTTTTTGTATACATTGTCTTATCATAATAGACAGTACCTTCTTCCGCAAACATGGCATACTGCGCCTTAGCTGTAAAGCCAGTACCCAATACTAATAACGCTAGAATATATAAATATTTCATATTTGTCTTTTTAATTATTTAATAAACATCTTGGTAAAATCCCAAGACAACTTCAACATGTAGTAACGTTGAATAGTATCAAATCTTCTTTGCATAAAGATTGAATTCGTCTGCATACGTGAATAGCCAATATTCTGATTCAACACATCATTAATCATAAAATCTAAGACTAGTGATTCATTTTTCAGGAATTTTTTACTTACACCTGGGTGAATTAAGAAGCGTTCGATTTTTTGGTCAAATGCTGCTGTTGGTGCCTCGTACGAGTAATCATAGTTTGTATATATTTTGAATGTTTTTGAGAAGAAATATTCAAAGCTACCTCCAGAGGTAAATACAAAACCATTATTGTCTTGCTCAGGACTTAGATTCGATGTCATTTGACGATATTGTGGTGTGAATCTTGTCGAGAAGTTAAATCCTGTTTTTGTCTCTCTTTTGATCTCGTATGCCAAGGAGTATGTTTGTGAATTTACTTCATTTGCATCTCCATCGACGAAGTTGTGATTACGTGAGATAGAAAATACCGGCGAAATAGAATTATCCAATACTAAGTCTTTGTGCAATCTGAAATGATATCCTGCATAAGCACTTAAATTCAAATTATTCTTTCCATTGATATTATCCCATCGGTAATAGTTTACACCATCTTCTGTTGTGATATTTTGTACGATAGGATCTTTTATCAAATTAAATGTACCACCAATATATTTGAATTGATTTGACAAAATGTTAAAACTATGGAAGAAACCTTCAATGGTATTAGAAAATGATGGATTTAAATTCTCATTTCCTATGTATTGATTCAATCGGTCTGAGTTATTCAGAATAGGTTGAATCTGGTTTAATGAAGGCAATTGATTCTTTCCATTATACGAAATACGCAAATTTTTCGAAGTAGAAATTTTCCATTGTGTAACCAAACTTGGATTATACGTGAAGAAATTTCTTTCTAAAGAATTATTCGAATAATTATTTACTTGTTTTAAATGATCGTCATTAAAATTATTCGTCAAATTAGCCGTAAACTTATCTTTATTGAAGATGAAAGCTAATTTGTAATTATTACTAAATCTGTTGTAATCGTAGTTACTACTGAATTCTTCATCCAACTCATTGTATTGGTTCGAAATTCCCTTATTAAATGACTCAATCAAAGACTCATTTGCTACACGTGTTAAATCATACCCTACAGAAATATTCAATACTTTGGATAAAGGCTCTGAATACGTTATTCCACCTTGAAATGACGTGATTCGCTGATCGGTATTTTTATATTGATCAGTAGTATCTTTTGTGTTATTTAACTTATTGTCTAATGTAGAGTACAAGAAACCGTAGCCTGTAGTTTGCTCATTGCTTGTTCCAAAATTTAAGGATAAAGATCTTCCTGCTTTAGTAAACTTCTTTGTATACAAAGCCGAAATTCCCATATTATCCACTTTATGATCTTTCTCTTCATCACTTACATTGCTTGACAATGGAGATAAATCACTTCCTGAGTTTTGAGACTCAATATTTTCTCTGCTCCACAATAATTTTTTAGAAGCATTTGCCGCAATTAAAAGTTGATTTAAAGAATCTATCTTCGTGTCCAATCTAAAATTAAGACGATGTTGATCATTATCTGTATCTACAAGTTTATTGGTTGTACTATTGATCACACCTGACATAATAGTTTCTTCATTACCATCAGCTTGCAACTTACCATACTTGTAGCTCAAATTCAATTGATATTTATCTTTTTTCCAACGATCATTGAAATTTATACCTGAATTTATTACACGAGGAATACCAATGACACCTTGACCAGAGAAAGGATCATTTACGACCATGACACCACCTTCGTATGAAGCATCCATATCAATTCCATACTTCTGTGCATCCTGCCAATTCATGGATGTGGTTCCATTATTGCCAAATAATCCATAAGCAGAAAGCTTTTTAGAACCTTTGAACATATTTAACATCAATTGGCCCATATAGTAATCATCTGTACCACCACCCGCTAAGGCTTTACCAAACATACCATTCTTAGCATCGTCTTTTAGTTGCACATTAATTGTCTGCTCACGCACACCATCATCTACTCCAGTACGTTCGGCCTGATCAGATTTCTTTTCATAGACCTGTACTTTGTCTACCATATCTGATCGTAGATTACGAGTTACTAATGTTGGATCATCACCAAAGAATTCTTCCCCGTCGACCAATACTTTTTTCACAGTTTTTCCTTGAGCTGTAATATTGCCCGCAGCATCCACAGTAATACCCGGAAGAACTTTCAAAAGATCTTCTACCTTAGCATTCTTTTCCACTGTAAATTGCGAAGCATCATATTCTGTAGTATCACCTTTGATAGTTATAGCTGCTCGTCTTTTAACGACCACTTCCTCTATCAAATGCGCCACACTGGATAATAAAATTTCACCCAAATCAGTTTTTGTGTCAGCCGCTTTAACTTCTTCAAAAAAATCAGCGTATTTAGGATAAGAAACGACAATCAAATGATCTCCATTTGTAGGTTTTGGAAATTCGAAATAACCATTTTCATCAGCTCTTGTATAATCCACAAGCAAAGAATCTTGTGCACGCAAAAGCATGATTGAAGCATTTTTTAATTTAAGCTTATCGGAAATATCCAATACCCGTCCAGAGATTTTGGTCTGAGCGGAACTATTGGCCATAAAACCCAACATAGCTAACAGTAATAGTAAAGTACCCTTCATATGTATGTGTTAAAATAAATTGTTTATTAGAATTGGAGTTTTTGCATTTTAGTTACAAATAAAACACTATTATTTGTACTTTTTGAGTCAAAAATTGTAAGTAGAATATTATTGTCGGTAAAACCGCCATTTTTGCCGGTAAGACTATAGAATCGTTACATTAATTAACAGAGAATTTTAACTTCCAGCTTTTAGTCACATCGAACAAAAGATTATTACACAAATATTCCCTACTTTTGTAAAAACATTTTTCAAATGCAAAACATCAAAGAATATGTAGAAGCGAACAAAGATCGTTTCTTAGAAGAATTATTTGAATTATTGCGCTTTCCATCAGTAAGTGCTGATCCTCAATATAAAGAAGGCGTACTAAATACTGCAGAATTTGTAGCTCAAAAATTAAAAGATGCTGGAGCGGATAATGTAGAAATCTGCCCTACTGCAGGCTACCCTATTGTATATGGTGAGAAAATTTTTGATGCTTCTTTACCAACAGTATTAGTGTATGGTCACTATGACGTACAACCTGCTGATCCTTTAGAATTGTGGCATACACCTCCATTCGAGCCTACTGTACGTGATGGTAAAATCTATGCACGTGGTGCTGCGGATGACAAAGGTCAATTCTACATGCACGTGAAAGCTTTCGAATATATGGTTCGTGAAAACCAATTAGCTTGTAACGTGAAATTCATGATTGAAGGTGAAGAAGAAGTTGGTTCAGCTAACTTAGGTATCTTCGTCGCAGCGAACAAAGAGCGTTTGAAAGCTGATGTAATCGTGATTTCGGACACTTCAATGATTAGCTTGGAAAATCCTTCTTTAGAAACTGGTCTTCGTGGTCTTTCATACGTAGAAGTAGAAGTTACTGGTCCTAACCGCGACCTACACTCAGGTGTATACGGTGGTGCTGTAGCAAATCCTGCTACTGTACTTTCAAAAATGATTGCTTCTCTTCACGACGAAAACAACCACATCACTATCCCAGGATTCTATGATGATGTAGTGGAATTGACTCCAGAAGAAAGAAAAGCATTAAACGAAGCGCCTTTCGATATTGAAGAATACAAAACAGACTTAGGTGTAGAAGATGTATGGGGCGAAGAAGGTTATACTTCTATCGAACGTACAGGCATCCGTCCTACTTTGGAAGTAAACGGTATTTGGGGTGGATATATTGGTGAAGGTGCTAAAACTGTATTACCTTCTAAAGCTTACGCTAAAATCTCAATGCGTTTGGTTCCTAACCAAAATTCTGAGCGTATTACTCAACTTTTCAAAACTCACTTTGAAGCTATCGCTCCAAAATCTGTAAAAGTAGAAGTAAAACCGCATCATGGTGGTGAACCTGTTGTAACACCTACAGATAGTATCGCGTACAAAGCTGCAGAAAAAGCATTAGAAGAGACTTTCAACAAAAAACCTATTCCTACGCGTGGCGGTGGTTCTATTCCAATCGTAGCATTATTCGAGCAAGAATTAGGGATTAAAACTGTATTATTAGGTTTTGGTTTGGATAGCGATAATTTACACTCTCCAAATGAGAAATACGGTATTGAAAATTACTTAAAAGGAATTGAAACTATTCCTTTATTCCACAAATACTACGCGGAATTAAGTAAATAGTCAACACTTTATATTGATAATATTAATAGGTCTAGAAAATTTCTAGACCTATTATTTTTCTATATATTCGTTAATATTAATCTAAACTTGAAATTATATTAACTTATGATAAGGATTTTAAGAAAAATACATACCTTTCTTTATTTAGGTGCCGTTCTCCTATTTTTTATCCCTTTTTATCCTTTCCTCTATTTTTTCACCAAAGATCCAAAGAAATATTTCAATCATATCGTATTCTGCCGTAAATGGATTAGTTTATTAGCAACAACAGTAGTTGGTATTCGATTTCAAGTGGAATATGAAGATGAAGAAAATATGGATTGGAGGGTACCTTATGTAATTTGTCCCAACCACACCTCCATTCTAGATATTACAGCACTAACTTACCTTTGTCCGCAACCTTTTTCATTTATGGGCAAAGTAGAACTCTTGAAAAATCCTGTTACTGGAATATTTTTTCGGAGCATCGATATCGCTGTAGATCGAAAAAGTAAAATATCTTCATTCAAAGCATACAAGAAAGCGGATAAGACATTGAAAGAGGGTAAATCTCTAGTTATATTTCCTGAAGGAAAGATTGACGACGAATATCCTCCTAGAATGCATGAATTTAAATCAGGTTCTTTTCGATTGGCTATTGACAATAAAGTGAAGATTCTTCCGGTTGTAATTAAAGATGTTTGGCGGGTATTATGGGATGATGGAATGAAATACGGTTCAAGACCAGGGGTGGTGCATATTAAAATCCTTAAACCTATTGATACCGAAACTCTTACACAAGAAGAGTTTGATGAATTACAACGCTACGTATATGACAAAATGCGCACCCATTGGCTGCAAAGTAACAGCATATAATTCAGTAAGAAAATAGCCTAAACAGAATATTGTAATTTCGCTGCTATTAAACTTGCTTTTATTAAATATTATATTATTTTTGCGAAAAGTGAAATTAAAAATTGTAAGACTATGTATTGGACATTAGAATTAGCATCACATTTAGAAGATGCACCATGGCCTGCAACAAAAGATGAATTAATCGATTATGCAATTCGTTCTGGTGCTCCTGTAGAAGTAATAGAAAATCTTCAAGCATTGGAAGATGATGGTGAGCCTTACGAAAACATCGAAGAGATTTGGCCAGATTATCCAACAAAAGATGATTTCTTTTTTAATGAAGACGAGTATTAATCTAGAATAAAAATCGCACTCCAATGAAGTGCGATTTTTATTTTTTTAGCCTAAGCCTTTCTTTATTCGTATTTTATGTTAAACGATTTTCGTTTACCTTTGTCTCTATAGAAAATAAAAGGTATGCAAAAATCAATTCTTATTGGCTTATTAATATTCTGGGTAAATATGAGCTCAGCTCAGAATGTACAACCCTATGATAAGACCGATAAGACCACTTTTTCTATTGAACCCCAAGTCGGTTATTCTATCTCCAAATCATCCTTTAATATTGCAGGAAATGAAATGGGTAGAAATCCAAATATATATTCCGAGCTAATCTGGGACCCAACAAATGCTGTAGAATATGGCGTAGCCTTAAAATTATCCCGCAAGAAAATATCATTCAAAACAGATTTTTTATTCAATAAAACACTGTCGGGTAATGTAACAGATTTTGATTATGATGGAGATAACAGAACGCTTCCTTTTACAGAATTGTATTTAAGTAATCATAAAGGATCTGGATATTCTATAAAAATTCAGCCAGGATATGATGTAAGCAGGAACGAAAATCTATCTCTAGTTACCTACCTTAGTTTTGATTATACCAATAGAAGCCTTTATCTTTTAAATGATAGAGATTGGCGCAGTAATGACCGTAATTATATCCCAGGTCTTAATTCTTATTACAAGTATAAATTTCCAAATTATGGTCTTGGGATTGCCTTAGACTATAAATTAAGCAGTCGCTGGTCTACTCAGATAGCAGCGGAAGGTTATCTGTCGAGGTATTATGCGTATGGGCATTGGAACTTAATTGAGGACTTTGAAAAACCAATTAGCTATGAGCATAAAGGTAATGGAAAGAAAATCAGCACATTGCTCGGTCTATCCTATGCAATAAATTCTAATGTAAATGTTGGAATAAGTTATGATTTGAATCATTTCAATATTTCAAATGGCAAAGACTATTTATATAGCAAATCAGAAGGGGTATTGAAAACAAGATTGAATGAGGCCAATGAAACCAAACACGCTTTCTTATTGAATTTACGCTATAGTTTACCTTTTTCAAATTAGTCGGCCTAATTAATCTTTTCACTCTTCCTTCAGTCAAATCACAAAAATTAATACTATGCGTATACTTTTATCCTTTCTTTTCTTCTTTCAGACATTATCAATTTTTGCACAAGATTCCATTCAGGAGAAGAAATCTGATTTAGAAATTATCAAAAATTTCATTCAAGATTTGTCGAATGATAAAATTCGCACAGATGTAATTTTGAGTAAATATATTATGGTGGAGAATCCGAATGATGAATTATATGACTATTTGGAAGTAAGCTTGGATGAAATTCGAATTAATCTGATGAGTAAAAAGATTGAAGAAATTCAATATATACCTTATGCGCAAATGCCTCGAAAAGATGTTCGTGATATTGATTTAGAAGAATTAAATAGCAATCGAGTATTTTTTTTGCATTATAAAAATCGCCAAGTTGCTGCTTTATACTTAGAACAAGATAAAATTGCTTCTTTTACATTAGTTTCTAAAGGAAATAACAAAGCTCATTTTGTATTGTATTGATTTATATCCAAAATAATCATAGAAAATAACCCCCACATCACCTTGATTTAATTTTTATTAATATTTTCTTAACCAAGGGTTGACTTTAAGTAGAATTAAAGTTAAATTTATATAAACTTAATTCTATAAGATATGAAAAAGAATCTCCCTCTTTTAGCCGCATTGGGCCTTCTACTGACAAACTGTACTTCTGAAGTAATGTAAAAAATCTTACTGAAAAAGAGGTGGAAGCTTTACGCACAGACCCAAGGATATTATCCATCGAACAAGATTATCTTATAGCCTTAGCAAAACCGAAACCTCCTGTTGTTACCCAACCAAGCCAAACTGTACCATGGGGAATCACGCGTATAGGAGGCGCAGGTAATGGTGCAGGAAAGACGGCTTGGGTCGTAGATTCGGGTATCGATTTGGACCATCCTGACTTAAATGTAGATGTAGCGCGAAGTAAATCATTCACTGGTGACAATAATCCAGATGACACAAATGGTCATGGTACACACGTGGCGGGGATTATAGGTGCATTAGATAATAGTATAGGTGTAGTTGGAGTGGCTGCAGGAGCAAAGGTTGTATCGTTAAAAGTTCTTGCTTCAGATGGGAAAGGAGATTTTTCATGGACTGTTAGTGCATTAGACTATATATATGCTAATGGATCTGTTGGTGATGTTGTCAATATGAGCCTTGGGCCTGATGAACCTTTTCGATATACGGCAACAGACTTAGCGACCGAGCAAGTAGCTTCAAAAGGAATAAAAATAGCCATAGCTGCAGGAAATAGTTATGATAATGCGGATTTGTACACACCTGCTGCTGTGAATCATCCTAATATTTACACCATTTCTGCAGTTGCTCCAGGTGACTTTTGGACAACATTCTCAAATTATGGAAGTAGTGTAGATTATGCCGCTCCTGGTTATGATATTCTTTCTACTTATTTAAAAGGGGGATATACTACAATGAGTGGAACATCTATAGCATCACCACATGCTGCTGGTGTCCTTTTGTTAGGTGAACCTAAATCAGATGGATTTGCCAAATCAGCATATTGGGAATATGTGAAAAAAGGTGGCGGAACATTAACAGGGAAATATAGTGCTACAAACTCCTATAGCTTATCCATTTTTAGAGAAGATAAAGATAATAGCTTAGATCCAATTATACATAGATAATAGCTGATAAAAACAAAGAGAGAGATTTTATAATAAAATCTCTCTCTTTGTTTTTATAAAGACCTAAAAATTTCCACATACTAATGTTTTATCTCCATTATTATCATTACTTTCAATTATGAAAGATGAAGTAGTAGAAAAAGTTATTTCCATTTTTAATAGTATACATCCTGTATCTGAAAATTTAAAGGAAAAGATTTTCGAGGGTTCTGATGTCATTCAAATCAAGAAGAAAAATTTACTTCTAGATATTGGTGAAACTAGTAAATACATTTTTTTTATTTATAAAGGAGCTCTTCGCTCATATTATCTTGATCAAGAGGGGAAAGATAATACATCATGGTTTCTATTTGAAAATGAATTGGCTATATCCCTCTTTAGCTTTTTCAGTCAGAAACCATCTTTCGAGGCTTTGGAAGCTCTTGATGACTGTATTCTTTTACGATTAAGCTTTGCAAAGCTCCAAAAACTATATCTAGAATTTCCTGAATTCAATTATATTGGAAGAATACTTACGGAACAATATTATATCCGCAGCGAAGAAAAAGCTAATGCGCTACGCATGTTATCGGCCAAAGAGCGTTATCTACAACTTCTCGAACGCTATCCCGAAATTATACAACGTGTATCTTTAGGACATATCGCAACTTATCTCGGCATAACCCAACATACCTTGAGTCGCATTCGTGCTAAAGTTTAATTTTTTGCCTTAAGGCAAAAATAAACCAACTTTGAGAAGCTAACTTTATATTCAACAATACCAGTATATGAAGTTAAAAGTTATTATACCATTGATATTCATTGCGGCAATCGTTTTGTTGATTGGAAGACCATTTCTTCATCTTATAAAAGTAAAATGGACTGAAAATATAGATAGGCTAACAGTACCAAATGGCTATACCAATGACGCTAGTCGCCAAAATCTTACAAAGATTGTTAGCATCATTCATGTAGAGAAAGAAGAAGAAAAGTTTATTCTACAACTTCAATCTATACTAAAATTAGCCAAAGAAAGAAGATTACCAGTCTCTATAGCTGGTGGAAAATTTTCTATGGGAGGTCACACGATGTATCCGAATGGAATTGTAATTAATATGCTCCCTTATAATAAAATTAGCATTGACACGATGACCAATACGATGAAAATAGGTGCTGGAGCAACTTGGAGTGAAGCTCTATCACAATTAGATAAATATAATCGATCCATAAAAGTAATGCAGGCTTTTAGTTCTTTTAGTATAGGTGGATCGATAAGTGTGAATGGTCATGGCTGGCAACCTAATTCTCCTCCAGTTTCTAGTAGTATCAAATCTCTAAAAGTTATGACATCAGATGGACGCGTAATCTTGTGTTCATCAACAGAAAACCAAGAACTTTTTAAACTAATTATAGGTGGTTATGGATTATTTGCTATTATCTTGGAAGCTGAATTGGAAATTGTACGCAATTCTTCGCTACAATATTCAAGAATGACTTTTCCTGCAGAAGAATATTTGGATTATTTTTCAAAATATATCACCAACAATGAAAAAGCAGAATTAGTGTATGGTAGATTAGATATTTCAAAAGAACATTTTCTACAGAATGCAACACTTAATATTTTTTCGAAAACAGATAAAAGACCTAATTCGAATTACAACAGTATTCCTACGGAATTAAAAAGATTAGTTTTCAGGGGGACTGTAAAAAGTAATTATGGCAAACAGCTACGAACAAGTCTAGAATATTATGCTTATTCATTTGGGAAAAATCAAGTTTTTACGCGTAATCAATTGTTGGATGAACAAGTTGATTTAATCGAGAATAAGGATTCTACAACCGTAGACATACTTCAGGAATATTTTATACCAAATCGTAATTTTAATGCATTCATCAAAGAGATACAAAAAGTATTACCTCATCAACATATTGATTTGCTAAATATTACCATCCGCGATGTCGCTAAAGATACGATAAGCTATATGTGCTACGCTCAAGAAAATGTTTTTGGATTTGTTTTTTTATTTAACCAACCTAAAACAAAAAAGGCAGAATTGGAAATGAAACAAATGACGCAAAAACTTTCAAAGATTGCTATTGATAATGCAGGTACGTTTTATCTTCCCTATCGACTACACAATGAAAAAAGCTTATTACATCAAGCATATCCACAATCCGAATCATTCTTTGGCTTAAAAAAGAAATACGACCCACAGGAGATACTTAAAAATAAATTTTATGATCATTATAAATGACTTTTATAATTCTTTATTTTTTTTCAAAAATCACTTGACATTCTTAAAAAGATAATATAGATTTGCTTTCAACAATTTAAAAATGAATCAATTTGTAACAAATAACGCATGGTGGTGGCACAACAGTTAAAGTTGTGGCAATCCCCTATTGCATAAATTTGTATACATTCAAAATATAATAGGCTTGCCAACATGGTGAGCCTTTTTATTTGGCAATAACCTAAAATCTGAACTTAGAAAACGCATATTACATTAAAACAAAATGAAAGAAATATTAAGGCATTTATTTGAATACAAATCTTTCTCACGTAAAGAAGCATATGAGATTCTAACGAATATTGCGACTGGAAAATACGACACACATCAGATTGCCGCATTTATGACAGCATATGGTATGCGTAGTATTCGTGTAGAAGAATTGGGTGGATTTCGCGATGCCATGTATGATTTATGTCTTAAGATGGATTTTCAAGGTTATGACTTGATTGACATGTGCGGTACAGGTGGCGACGGAAAAAACACTTTTAATATTTCGACTTTAGCATCTTTCGTAGTGGCTGGTGCCGGTTATAAAGTAGCCAAACATGGTAACGTTGGTGTTTCTTCGGGGTGTGGTTCATCGAATGTGATGGAATATTTAGGTTATCAATTTACCAATGACAAAGACGTCTTACAAAAGCAGTTGGACGAATCCAATATCTGTTTTTTACATGCTCCCCTATTCCACCCTGCAATGAAAACTGTAGCACCAATTCGTCGAGCATTAGGTGTAAAAACCTTCTTCAATATGTTGGGACCTTTGACTAATCCAGCAAATCCTAAATTTCAGTCTGTTGGGGTTTTTTCTTTAGAGCTGGCACGTCTATATGGTTATTTGTATCAAAATACTGAAAAGCAATATAGTATTATCCATGCTTTGGATGGTTATGATGAAATCTCTTTAACAGGAGACTTTAAAGTCATCAACAATCAAGGGGAAAGCTATTATTCGGTAGAAGAATTTGGTTTTGAAGCTGTGAAAGCAGAAGATTTAGCTGGAGGAGATAATGTGGAAGAAGCAGCGAAAATTTTTAGAGAAATTATAGAAGGTAAAGGAAATACGGTTCAAAATAATGTGGTCTTGACAAATGCAGCTTTTGCGATTAAGACGTTCCATCCAGAAAAAACATTTGGTGATTGTTATTACGAGGCGGAAGAATCTTTATTAGGGTTAAAAGCCTTAGATAGTTTGAAGAAATTGACAAATGCGTAATCGTAATAAAGAATTAAAAATAAAGGTTTGTGGAATGAGAGATGCGGATAATATCCGTCAACTTATGACCTTGCCTGTAGATTATATTGGCTTTATATTTTATGCTAAGTCTGCAAGATTTGTTTCGGGAAAACCTGACGTTAGTATCCCCTCTTCTATCAAAAAAGTTGGTGTATTTGTCAATTCTTCAAAAGAGGAAATACAAACAAAAATCCAAGAATTTGACTTACAAGTTGTTCAACTTCATGGTGATGAATCTCCAGAATTCTGTCAAGAAATAAAAGATCTAGGTATTGAAACATTCAAGGCTTTTGGGATTGATGAGGAATTTGATTGGGAAAGTATCGCCCCTTACGACGGCAAAGTTGATTATTTCCTTTTTGACACGAAGAGCAAACAATATGGTGGAACAGGTCAAACATTTAATTGGGAGAAATTACAAGACTATCCTTACCAAACGCCTTATTGGTTAAGTGGTGGTATTTCGTTAGAAAATATCGAAGATGCTGCAAGTTTTGAAGACAACAGATTATATGGTTTGGATTTAAATTCTAAATTTGAAATCGAACCTGCATTAAAAAATATACAATCATTAACACAAGCAATCTCTATTATAAAATGAGTAAATATCAAGTAGATAGCAAAGGATATTACGGTCCATTTGGTGGGGCTTACATCCCCGAAATGTTGTATCCCAATGTGGAGGAATTGCAAAATCAATATTTGCAAATCATGAATGACCCTTCATTCAAAGAAGAGTTTGAGCAATTACTAAAAGACTATGTCGGCAGACCTTCGCCTTTGTATCACGCGAAACGTTTGTCGGAACTGTATGGAGCAAATATCTTCTTGAAAAGAGAAGATTTGAACCATACTGGCGCACACAAAATCAACAATACCATTGGACAGATTTTGTTAGCACAACGCCTAGGTAAAAAACGTATTATCGCTGAAACTGGAGCTGGACAACACGGTGTAGCAACAGCGACAGTTTGTGCGTTGAAAGGTTTAGAATGTGTGGTGTACATGGGTGAAATCGACATTCAGCGACAAGCGCCAAATGTTGCGCGTATGAAGATGATGGGTGCGACGGTAGTTCCTGCGACTTCGGGGAGTAAAACACTCAAAGATGCGACGAACGAAGCTTTGCGCGATTGGATAAACAATCCAGTGGATACGCATTATATAATTGGTTCGGTCGTAGGACCGCATCCTTATCCCGATATGGTTGCGCGTTTTCAATCCATTATTTCATTTGAGACAAGAAAACAACTCTTAGAAAAAACAGGCAAAGAAACGCCTGATATCGTGATGGCTTGTGTTGGTGGCGGCTCTAATGCTGCAGGTATGTTCTATCATTTCTTGGATGATGAAGATGTCAAAATTGTAGCTGTAGAAGCTGCTGGTCATGGTGTAGATTCTGGTGAATCTGCAGCGACAACAGCTTTGGGTAAAGAAGGTGTTTTGCACGGTTCCCGTCAAATTTTGATGCAAACAGATGATGGGCAAGTTATCGAGCCATATTCCATTTCAGCAGGTTTGGATTATCCAGGAATTGGTCCTCAACATGCTTGGCTATTTAAATCAGGGCGTGGTGAGTATGTCTCGGCTACTGACGACGAAGCGATGCAAGCTGGATTACGTCTAACGAAGTGGGAAGGTATTATTCCTGCTATTGAAAGTTCGCACGCGTTAGCGCATTTGGAAAAAATGAATTTCAAAGGTGATGAAACGGTGGTGATTTGTCTTTCAGGTCGTGGAGACAAGGATTTAGATAATTATATGAAGTATTTCAATTTATAATATTGCCATAGGCAATAGGCTATAAGCCATACGCTTATTGCTTAAAGCCTAAAGCATAATGCTTTTAAAAAATGCAACTAAATAAACATTCAAACGGATTACTATCTATATATTTTACAGCGGGCTACCCTACGTTGGATAGTACCGTACAGATTGCCAAAGCTTTAGAAGAAGCGGGTGCAGATTTTTTAGAAATCGGCTTTCCATATTCTGACCCAGTAGCGGACGGCCCCACCATTCAACATGCTTCGGAAGAAGCCTTGAAAAATGGCATGTCACTAAAAGTTCTTTTCGAACAATTGAAAGATTTACGCAAACATGTCAACATTCCCGTCTATTTGATGGGATATGTAAATCCTGTATTGCAATACGGTGTGGAGAATTTCTGCAAAGCGTGTAAGGATGTTGGTGTCAACGGAACGATTATTCCAGACTTGCCGATGTACGAATATGAGGAATTGTACCAAACAGTTTTCGAAGAAAATGATATAAGCAATATTTTCTTAGTAACTCCACAAACTTCGGATGAACGAATTCGCAAAATCGATGATTTGTCTACTAACTTCATCTATTTACTTTCGTCGAATGCGACAACAGGTAAAAATCTAGAAGTAAAAGATCAAGCTGAAGCGTATTTCAAACGCATAAAAGATATGGATTTGAAAAATCCATTTATTATTGGTTTTGGTATTTCAAATCAAGAAACTTTCCAAAAAGCAACCACTTATGCCAATGGCGCAATCGTCGGAACTGCTTTTGTTAAGCTTTTAGGCGAAGAAAATTACTTAGAAAAAATCCCTGATTTTATTAAGAGTATTAAAGGGTAATAAAAGAAACAGTTTATTACTACTAAGTTAAACCTATTTAAAAGGATCAAGTCAAATTTTTTACTTGATCCTTTTTTATTAAACCTTTTATAATTATGAAATATTTATTTACAATAGTCTTCATTGCTTTTATCAGCAATAATTCTCTTGGACAACAAGTCTTCAATTTTAAAACTAAATTTGACAATGCAATTCCAGTCTTGAATCTTGGTACTTTCCATATGGGGAATACATCAGACGCAAGAAAAGTTGAATTTGATGAAAATGACCAAAATAATATTAAACAAATTCATGAAATTGCCAAGCAAATTGCTGCCTTTAAACCAACAATTATACTGGTCGAGCAAGAGCCTAGATTTAATCCTACTTTAAAAGAAAAATACAATACTTATTAAAAAAACCCCAAACATAACTTTAATAATCCATCAGAAATTGAGCTCTTAGCTTTTGAAGTAGGTAAATTGAGTAATTCGCAAAAGATTTATGGAATAGATTACAAACAAGATTATTTTTATTCTATAGCCAATTACTTAAAAAATCAACAAGACTCTTTAACGTTGAAAAAATACTATGCGTTAGTAAATGAAAATTTATTTCTAAATAACATTAATCCAAATAACACGAATGTAAAAGAACAATTGTATTTAAATAATCAACCAGAATATTTAGACTTTTTAATAAATATTAATGCAGATTTGTTGACTACAATATCAGTCAGTAATTATAAAATTGGTGCTGAACAAGCATCAAAATTTTATAACAGAAATTTAATGATGTTCGCAAATATGAATAATATTCTTGTTAGTAAAGATGATAGAATTTTTATTTTAATGGGAGCTACGCATACCGCATTTTTTAAAGATTTTCTAAGACGTTCACATAAAAGAAGTAAATATTTTTGAGTATCTGAAATGATTAAGCAAAGAGGCTGAA
>NZ_JAAKGQ010000067.1:0-14601 GCF_011043515.1 Sphingobacterium sp. SGL-16
GTCCTACCGAGAGTTTTAGAGAAGATAATTAAGCATACAATTTTTTTCATCCTTCGCCTCTAAAAAATATAAAAGTCCAACTGCTGTTGAACTTTTATATAATAATATGAAATATTTTATTATGCTTTTTGAAGAATTTCGGTATTAACTTCAGAAGAAGACTCTTTAGATTCTACTTTGATGTAAAATATATACGTTAAAATTGCGCCTATACTTGCCATTACCACGCCTACAAGGGAAGGATAATTGTAAGCGAAACCATAAATAATGGGGATTGCTCCTAAATAAGCACCTATAGAATTTCCGATATTAAATGCGGCTTGACCAGCGGATGCGGCAAAAGTTTCTGCGCCCTTAGCATTATTAATAAGCATCATCTGCAACGAAGGAGCGATACTAAAAGCAATCATACCTGTGATAAATGCCATGGGATAAGCTAATACGGTGATGTGCGCAATGAAGAATAATACTAATAAACAAGTTGCCATTGCTAGGAAGCAAGAAATGGCAGCTTTAGTCGGCGAAAGGGTATCTGCCACTTTTCCACCTAAAAGATTACCTACACACATACCTGCACCAATCAATATCATAATGATAGAAACGCTGTCTTCGGATAAACCCGAAACCGTGGTTACTAATTTGGAAATATAACTGATCCAGGCAAATAAACCACCCGTACCAATAGAGATTATTGCAATCATCAACCAGGCATCCCAACGTTTGAAATAACATATTTGCTTCACTATATTGTTGCTTTTATCTGCTGGAAAAACAGGCATCCACAAATAAATCGTTAAGAAGGTTAATAAACCCAATAAGCTAATAACACCATAGGTAATTTTCCAATCAAAATGATGACCAATATAGGTGCCTAAAGGTACACCTGCTAAATTCGCAATAGTCATACCTGTAAACATCAACGAAATGGCCTGTGCTTCTTTACCAGGCTTTGCTAATTTGGAAGCGACTACAGAACCGATTCCGAAGAATGCGCCATGTGGAAGTCCGGAAATGAAACGCGATATAAATAAGCTCCAAGGATTCGGAGCAAAAGTAAATACAGCGTTAAAAACAAAGAAAAGTAACATCAAAAACAGAAGTACTTTTTTCGCAGGATATTTAGATGTGGCTGCTACTAGTGTGGGGGCACCTACAACAACGCCCAAGGCGTATAGTCCTATTAAATTACTTGCTGTAGGGATATCAATATTCACATCTTTAGCGATATCTGGTAGAATTCCCATCATCGTAAATTCAGTCATTCCAATTGCTAATCCTCCGAACGCTAGTGAGATCAGACCTTTTTTATTCGACATATAAACTATTTTAGACCTTGCAAAGGTAGCTAAATAAAGTGAAAATACTGTGCCAGAATGCTTTACTTATTGTAAAAAGTACACTACTTGTTTTTATCGATTTATATTAATTCAAGAATTTTTATCAATATAAGATTCCAGGGCTATTTGCAAATTAAAATACTCTATCCATTCCTGATTTTAAACTGCAATTTACTATAACAATTAAAAATAATTTTGAAATGTAAATAGAATTACTATTTTTGTTAAACCGCTTTAGTTCCTTTGCTAACTCGGTTTAATAGATAACCATATAATATTATAAACTCTATACTATGATACCAAAGTCATTTTTATTTATTTGTGCTTTGCCGTTACTCTTAGGTGAGATTCCAATTGTTAAGGCCGATTCTTTTGGTTCACATACAATAAAATGGAAACAACAACCTGTTAGAGGTAAAGTGACAAATGAGCAAGGTCAACCCATATCAGGAGCCTCAGTCTCTGTGCAAGGTCAAAGCATGGTTACTTCTACTGATGCGGATGGGAATTTCACTATTAATGCATTAATAGGTCAAAAACTACTCATAAGGCATATAGGTTTTCAAGACCAGATAGTAGATGTGATGGAACCTAATCTTAAAGTGTATTTATCTCCTGAAAATACTGAATTAGAAGAAGTTATTGTAGTAGGATATGGAACTACTAATAGACGTTCGGTAGTGGGAGCTGTAGATCAGATTAGCTCTAAAGCCATTGAAAATCGACCTGTTGCAAATGCAACTCAGGCATTGCAGGGTGCATCACCAAGTTTGAATATTCAACAGCGCAGTATGAATCCAAATGATAATACGATGAATATTAACATTCGTGGTATTTCGACGATGAATAGTAATGGGCCTTTGCTTATAATTGATGGCCTAGTGTCTGAAATGGGGGCTTTAAATAAATTGAATCCTAGTGATATTGAGAGTGTATCTGTATTAAAGGATGCTGGTACAGCCGCAATTTATGGCTCACGGTCTGCCAATGGAGTTATTTTGGTTACTACTAAAGGAGGTAAGCGTAACCAAAGACCAAGTGCAAGTATTTCATCCTTGGTCGGTGTTCAAGACGCACAGATACTTTATGCTCCGGTGAAAGGGTATCAGAATGCAACGTTGAAAAATATGGCATTAACCAATGTAAATCAAAGTCCAGAATTCACGCCAGATCAAATTATGGATTTGTACAACAATCAAGGGAAAGAAGTTTGGAATTATAATGAAATTATTCAATCTGCGTTACAGCAAAATCACAATATCACAATAAATGGAGGAGGAGAAAATTCAACCTATTTATTCTCTGCAGGTCATCTCGATCAGAGAAGCAATTTTGTGGGTAACAAAGACTATGGAATTAAACGTTATAATCTTCGTTCAAATTTGAGTGTTGAATATGGTGTCTTTAAATTATCATCTATATTATCCTATTCCAGAAATAATGGATTAAATACAACTGCTAGTAATGCCATTATTAACTCTTCTCGTATTCCACCTTATTACTATTATGCTATGCAAGCGGAAAATGGTCGATATTTAGTTAATAATGCTTTGACAGATCAAAATCCATTAGCAGAGCTGCGTGAGGGTGGGGCTATTAAACATGCTAATGATTATATGAATGCAAATTTGGCGTTAGATGTGAAATTAGCAAAAAGCTTAAAATTGCGTGGGGTATTTGGGGCTGATATCAATGCTGATCACCGATTCATACGAAGAATACAAGTGCCATTGTATACGAGTCCGGATGCAGAAAAACCATTGGTGTATGTGAATTCTACGCGTACGACGGAAGATTTTAATGAAAAACTATCTCTACTCAATTATCAATTGATATTAGATTATGATCGCACATTTGGGAATCACTCCATAAAAGGATTATTTGGGGCTACAAACGAGTCTTATACCAGGAGACAGAATGAGATAAAATTAAGATTTACAGATCCTATTTTAGGAACACCTACCACAGGAACAGAAATAGATCCTACGAGTCGGACTACTCCAAATGGTACTATGGAAACTAGTATTAACTCATTAATCGGAAGACTCAATTATTCGTATTTAGATCGTTATTTTATCGAAGGCACATTTCGGTATGATGGCTCTTCTAGATTTGCAAAGGAGAATCGTTGGGGATTTTTCCCTTCTATTTCGGCAGGTTGGCGCTTGTCTGAAGAGAATTTTATGGAAGGATATAAAGATAAAGTTGGTGACCTAAAGATTCGTTCATCATATGGAATTTTGGGGAATCAAGATATAGCTCCTTATCAATATTTGACGATATACTCTTCATATAATAATACTTACGGCTTTGATAATGCTGCAGTCGCTGGCGCAGGTTTCACTTATGGCAATAGTGATTTATTGTGGGAAAAAACTAGAAATTTTAACATAGGTGTAGATGCTACATTTTTTCAAAATAAATTGTCAGCTTCCTTCGATTATTTTCATAAGCATACCACAGATATATTGTTGACACCAGAAATTCCAAGTGTATTTGGTACCACTTTGAGTAAAACCAATATTGGAAAGATGAATAACCAAGGTTGGGAAGTCGTATTAACTTACCGCGGTAATACGGGAAACTTGAGACACAATATTTCAGCAAATATGGGTGATTCATTTAACGAGGTAGTCTATTTCCAAGGCAAAGAACAATACGCTTCTGCAGATCGTATCACCAAATTAATAAGAGAAGGTGTGCCGTTGAATTCGTATTATGGATATAAAGTCAAAAATTATTTCCAAAACATCCAGGAGATTGAGACAGCAGCTTTACCTGTAGGAATTAGTCCTACCGATTTGCAACCTGGTGACGTACGTTATGAAGATAGAAATAATGACGGTATTATTGATTCAAAAGATCGTTATATTCTGGGGAATGGATTCCCTCGTTATACATTTGGTTTGACATATGATCTAAGTTACAAGAACTTTGATTTCAGTATGTTTTGGCAAGGTGTAGGGAAGAGGGATATGATGGTGAGGGGAGAATTGGTAGAACCATTTCATGAGAATTATTCCTACACAATCTATCAACATCAGCTAGATTTCTGGACTCCTACAAATATTGATGCAGTATGGCCAAGACTTACAGCGGCAGGAGCTACCTCAACACGCAATAATTATCAAATGGAGTCGGATATATATATGTTTAATGGTAAATACGCCCGTCTTAAGAATATCCAAATAGGCTATTCTTTACCACAATCTTTGGTGAGTAAATTACGGATGGAAAGAGCTAGATTATTCGTCAATGCTCAAAATCTATTGACATTAAGTTTGAATTCTTGGATAGATCCTGAATCATCAGAATTTGATTCGAATATGGGCGGAGCAGCAAACTCAGCGCGTAATTATCCGACGTTAAAGTATTATGGTTTTGGTTTGGATATTAAGTTTTAATGCATACTAAGATGAAAAAGAAATTTAGAATATCAGGATTGATTTTGTGTATTGTACTTTTCATAAGTTCATGCAATACACTTGATCCTATTCCAACAGATAATTATACGGATGCTACTTTTTGGCAAACGACAGAAAATGCTGAATTAGTGGTGAATATGGCGTATAATCAAATGTATTCTGCTGATAAAATGTGGAATGATGAAGCTTTAAGTGATAATGTTTTTGAAGGACGTACCAATACGGATGCTAGAGCAATTCGTAATGGTATAGCTGATCCAACTTTAGGAAGATTTGCAAGTGAATGGAGTCAAGCATATGGCGGACTAAAAACATGTCATATTTTTATGGAGAATGTCGATCGAGTGCCTAATGTAAGTGAAGCATGGAAACAAAGACGTATCGCTGAAATTCGTTTTATACGCGCTTACATTTATTTTCGATTGGTAAACTTTTATGGAGATGTTCCATTCTTTACAAAGGATATAACATTGGATGAATCAGCAACATTACCACGTACAGCGAAGGCTACAGTCTTAACATTTATACATAATGAACTGGATGAAATTGCGGACGTATTACCAAGTAAAAATGAGTTGCCAAGTACCTATAATGGAAGAATAACAAAGGGTGCAGCTGCTGCATTACAAGCAAGAGCTTACCTATATGAAGGAAATTGGGCAAAAGTAGTCGATTATACAGATCGTCTCATCAATCAGCAGGGAACTTACGGTAACTATGGCTTATTTTCGAGTTATAAAGGCTTATTTGAAGCAGCGAATGAATACAATGAAGAAGTAATTCTGGACTATAGCTATGTGCCATCATTAAAGATGTGGGGAAAATTATATGATGCAGCACCTTTGTCCGCAGGAGCTCGTCTGAATGCCTATGCGCCTTTGCAAAGTCTAGTAGATAGTTATTGGACTAATACAGGTCAATTTATAAGTCAGAATCCTAATTATTCAGAAGATAATCCATATGTAAATAGAGATCCTAGATTAGATGCTACAGTAGTTTATCATGGATCACAATGGACGGATTTTGATGGTCAGACACGTACTATTTATACTAAGCCTGGCACAGGATCTAATAGTCAAGAGCGTATGGATGTGTATTCTGGGCCAAGTGCCAACGCATCTCCAACGGGATACTACATCAAAAAATATTATGATCGTACGGCAACTCAAACTTTCGATGCTGGATTGAATATCATTATGATACGTTATGCGGATATACTACTGATGCATGCAGAAGCTAAACACGAATTGGGGCAATTTGATGCAACTCTTTGGAATCAAACAATTCGTCCTATTCGCGAAAGAGCTGGGCTGACAGCGTCATCTGCGCTTAATTATCCTTCTACTATAAATAGTACAGAGATGAAAGAACTTATCCGCAACGAACGTCGTATTGAATTGGCTTTGGAAGGATTAAGATATTATGATATTATTCGATGGAAAGCTGGTAAAACCTATTTAGATGGTACTATTTTCGGGGCAAAATTTGCTGACGGTAATACATCATACATTCGATTGGATACACGCAGATTTGATGAAAATAGAGATTATTTATGGTCTTTACCACAATCACAAATGGATTTAAACAAAAATTTATTGCCTAACAATCCTGGGCATGCTAACTAATTAAAAACAAAATCATGAAAAGAATATTTGCTTTAATTTTATTTGTAGCTACGGTAGCACAATTCGTGGCATGCAAAACAGACAATATGGAGTACACAGATGTGGATGTCACTAAAGTCAACAATATATTTGAACCTTTAAATAACAAGTCGGTAAAGTTAGTAAGCTCTAATTCTGCTACCCTATTTTTTGAGTGGGAGGCTGCGTTAGCAGTTGATGGTGGCTCTCCTCAGTATGAAATTGCCTTTGATAAAGTGGATGGTGATTTTTCAAACCCTCTTTATAAAGTGGTGTCGAATAACAATGGATTTGCTACGAACGCTTATGTAACACATAAAGTCTTAAATTCAGTAGCTGCTTTAGCTGGCATAAGCCCAGGAGAATCAGGTGAAGTGAAATGGACAGTCATAGCTTCTCGTGGAATCAAAAGAGTACAGTCAGATGTGACACGTATTTTAAGTATTACAAGTTTAGAAGGATTTGCTGACATTCCAGTAGAATTGTATGTGACGGGAGAGGGAAGTGAAGGAGGTACGGATTTATCAAAATCACCTGTTTTTAAACAAATTGAACCGGGAGTTTTTGAAATATATTCTAAACTTGAAAGTGGCAAAAGTTATAGTTTCGTAGACCGTAAGGATCCTAATGCAAGACATTTCTATACAGAGGACAATGCAAAATTGAAAGAATCTTTGGATGGTAGCCAAATGACTACTCCTAAAACCGCAGTTTACCGTATTGTTATTGATTTTAATGTAGCAACTATTTCATATACTGAAATCAAATCAATAGGATTATGGTTTTCTCCTGAGAACAAAGTCTTATTCTATTTACCATACCAAGGAAATGGCGTCTGGTCAGGAACTGGTGTTGTAAGATTTAAGCAAGAGAGTTGGGGTAGGGATGAGCGTTACAAATTTCAAATGGAAACCATTGTAAATAACAATACTATATTAGAACATTTAGGTACTCAAAATAATACAGATAGTCGACCTACTCCGTCTTCAGACCCTTCTTACTATTTTATAAGAGTTGTACCACCTTCTCAATGGGATAACAAATGGAAATTCATGGAACAAGTGGATGGTAATTCAACAACTATTAAAGTGATTTTACAAGGAGATAAAAATTATACACACGAGGTTAAAGTCAATTAAAAGAACGTGCTATGAAAAAAATATTAATATTATCAATTATATCATGTGCGCTCTGGATGAATAGTTGTGGAAAGATAGAAGATGAGTATCAATTTGATAATGAGATTAATACTCCATATGCAGAGATGGCAGATAAAGCAACGAATACGTTGATATCTGGTTTCTGGAACGATGAAGGCTATTTTAATTATGGAAACGACGGGTCAAACCGTGGTTTCCAATATTGGCCAAATGCGCATGCCATGGATGTCGTGATTGATGCATTCGAACGTACAAATGACTCTAAATATTCAGTGTATTTTGATAAATGGTTTGATGGTGTAAAGGCAAAAAACGGCGGATCATACTATAATATTTATTACGATGATATGCAATGGAATTCATTGACTATGCTAAGATTGTACGAAATCACTAAAGAACAAAAATACTTGGATGCTGTGTTGTTGTTGTGGAATGATATCATTAAAGGGTGGAATACTGAGTTTGCAGGTGGCGGATTGGCTTGGAAAAAAGATATGCTCTATTCAAAAAATGCTTGTTCAAATGGACCTGCAAGTGTGTTAGCGGCCCGCTTATACAAATTAACAAAGGATGAGAGTTATTTAGATTGGGCCATTCGCATTTATGAATGGCAAAAGGATTATTTATTTGATCGTTCAACAGGCGCAGTTTATGATAATATAAATGGTCAGACTGATGTCTTGAATAAGGTAGCTCTTACCTACAATCAAGGTACATTCTTAGGGACTGCTGTAGAGCTTTACACGATTACGAAAGACCCATTGTATCTTAATGATGGACAAAAAATAGCAAATTATACAATTACCAAATGCATTGATCCAGCAAATAACATATTAAGAAATGAGGGGTCTGGAGATGGAGGCTTATTTAAAGGTATTTTCATTCGCTATTTCGTTCAATATTTAAAACTTGAAGGTATTCAAGATGGCTATAGAACCAAGTTTGAAAATTTCCTTAAACATAATGTAAAAACAGCTTGGCAATTAGGAAATCTAGAAGGTGTATACTTATTTGGGCCTTCATGGGCACAATCGCCTGTAGGTACGACCGAATTGACAAGTCAATGTAGTGCAGCTATGTTATTTGAAGGCATTACATTACTAAATAAATAATTATTTTTATTTCGATTACCAATGAAAGCAACATTTAAAGTTATGATTCCCATGCTTATAGCGTTCAGTTCTTGTACAGCTATAGCGCAAGACCAATATTATAAGAAAGCCGAACAAACTCTACAAATAATAGATAAATTGTATGCAGTCAATGATGGTAAATTTCTATACAGAGAAAATTATCCTTATGATGAAAAATATAGTGCAAGTTATTTAGGTGGTGGTGTTAATGAAAATAAAACAAACCCATACTCTTATTTGTGGCCTTTTTCAGGTAGTTTGTCAGCATATACTGTATTACTAGAAAAGGAAAATGATTCGGCAGTAAAAAAACAAATAGATCAAAGGATATTACCAGGTCTGGAACAGTATTTTGACACACGCGATCCATATGCATATGCTTCGTATGTGAAATTTGCACCACAATCAGACCGTTTTTATGATGATAATATCTGGTTGGGAATTGATTTTTTGGATTTATATCTTCATACCGATCAGCAGAGTTATCTAAAAAAAGCGGAGGAAATTTGGCGATTTGTCGAAAGTGGCTGGGATGATAAGTTAGGTGGCGGTATCTATTGGATGGAACAGAAAAAAGAATCTAAGAATACATGCTCTAATGCACCTGCTGTGGTTTATCTGATGAAATTATATGAGGCTACCAAATCCAATCAATACTTGGATAAAGCGAAGCAACTTTATCAATGGACAAAATCAAATTTGCAAGACCCAGAAGATAAAACGTATTGGGATAATATCAAACTAGATGGTAAAATTGATAAAGCTAAATATCCATATAATACGGGACAAATGATCCAAGCAGCAACACTTCTGTATAAGCACACAGCAAATAAAAATTATTTGAAAGATGCGCAAGAAACAGCTGAAGGTGGATATAAATATTTTTTTGATGCTAGTAAAACTATACAATCAGAAGGTAAAAGTTATCCCACTCTAAAGAGAAGTGATAGTTGGTTTATCGCTGTTATGTTGCGTGGTTACGTCGAACTCTACGATGTGGATAAAAATTCATTTTATTTGGACACATTTCGTGCAAACCTACAATATGCTTGGGTAAATATGAGGGACAAAGATGGACTATTTTCTAAAGATTGGTCTGGAAAGAAACAAGAGTCTGAGAATAAAAAGTGGTTACTCGATCAATTTGCAATAGCCGAAATGTTTGCGCGTATTTCTAAACTTTAAATACACGAAATGTCAATAAGTAAAATAGCTAAAGCTCTAAACGTTTCCAAATCCTCTGTTTCATTAGTTATTAATGGTAAAGCCAAACAGTCGAGGATTAGTGAAGAAATGGAGAAAAAAATCCTTGATTATGTCAAGGAAATAGGATTCAAGCCAAATTCAATTGCCCAAAGTTTGGCAACGGGAAAGACGAATACGATTGGTTTGATTGTTGAGAATATTGGCGATAGTTTTTTTGGGCCAATAGCTTTGAAAATTGAGTCTAGTCTTCGTGAAAAAGGTTATCACGTGCTTTATAGTAGTACGAATGGAGTGGATAAATTGGGTGAGGGCATTATAAATAGTATGATGGAGCGAAGAATTGCGGCACTCATTATCGCACCAACAATGGACATGAATAAGGCTATTAAAAAACTCATTCATTCTCAAATTCCTTTAGTGATATTTGATAGACGTGCACAAGAGATTTCGACCGCTTACGTTGGTACAAATAATTATGAGGCAAGTGCTGTTGCAGTCAAACATTTATTTGCACAAGGCTACAAAAATATAGGGATGATTACTAGTGATTCCTCACAATCCCAAATGCTAGAAAGAAAACAGGCTTATATCAATGAAGTAAATCAGCAAAATCTAAAGCCATTACTGCTAGAAATTCCTTATCGTTTAAATGTGCCTGAAAGAGAGGAACTGATTGGTCAATTCATAAATGAAAATGATCTTGACGCGATTTATTTTAGTACCAACTATTTATGTATATCTGGCTATAAAGTTTTAAGTCGATATGACATAGTTCATCAGTTTGGAATAGTTTCCTTTGATGATCATGAAGTTTTTGAGCTAGTCAAGCCAACTGTTACTTGTGTAAGACAACCCATTATAGAAATTGCAGAGCGTATTGTTGAAAGCGTTCTGAAACAAATTAATGGGGAATCAGATTGGCTACGTGATGATATTATACCATCAGTTTTGGTGGTGCGTAATAGTACACAGGGGCCTAACAAATAAAATATAAACTTATGAAAAATGTATGGAAATATGCCCTAATTGCGTCGCTGGGAGGATTCCTTTTTGGTTTTGAAACCGCTGTAATATCAGGTGCAGAACAAATTATCCAAAAACTCTGGCAATTAGATTCCTTCTGGCATGGGCTTACAGTATCCATCTCGTTGATAGGAACCATTATCGGAGCAGTAAGTGCTGGTAAATTTATGAACCAATATGGTCGTAAAAAGGTGCTTCTATTTATCGCTATATTATACTTATTATCCGCTGTAGGCTGTGCTTTAGCAAATTTCTGGTCTATGTTTTTATTCTTCCGCTTCCTTGGAGGTGTATCTGTAGGGATAAGTTCTGTCGTTGGACCAGTGTTTATCTCCGAAATATCGCCAGCAAAAGACAGAGGGAAATTAACGGGACTATTTCAGATAATGATTGTAAGTGGGATTTTTATCGCGTATTTGACCAATTTCCTATTTGCTGGTACTGGGGAAAATGCGTGGCGTTATATGTTAGGTATTATGGCAATTCCTTCTATTGTATTTTATATTCTACTGCGCAATATTCCCGAAAGTCCGCGTTGGTTATTATTGCATAACCGAAATGAAGAAGCACTGGCAGTATTTACAAGTTTGGGAATAGAAAGCCACCTGACGGTGGATACCCCGAAGGCTACGACGTCTTTGTTTCAGTCTAAATATTTCAAGCCTATTACCTTTGCAGTGCTGTTAGCCTTTTTTAATCAGTTGACAGGTATTAATGCTATTTTATATTATGCGCCTCGAATATTTGATATGGCAGGTTTTGATGCAGATTTAAGTTATTTGCAACCTATTTTTATTGGCGGTACTAATGTATTATTCACTCTCGTGGGGATGAGTATTATTGATAAAGTAGGGCGGAAGAAGCTATTATTATCAGGCGCTGTTGGTATGTTTATATTTTTGATGCTTACGGCTTTTGGTCTGAAAGGTGAATCTTCTAGTTACCTGCTTTTTTACATCATCGGATTTATCGCTTCATTTGCTCTTTCTCAAGGTGCTGTAATTTGGGTGTTTTTAGCGGAAATTTTTCCGAATGAAGTTCGCGCACAAGGTTCTTCTTTAGGAAGTACAACGCATTGGGTATTTGCAGCATTGATTTCTTGGATATTTCCAGTTATCGTAGAGGGTAATCAACAAGGAGGATTTTATATATTCTTGTTGTATGCAGTAATGGTTGTTTTGTCTTTTGTTTTTATTTTATTCTTGCCAGAAACAAAGGGAAAATCGCTGGAAGATATCGGTCATACTCACTAATTAAGCAAAAAAGCGATGTCATTGACATCGCTTTTTTTTTATCGGCCAAACATCCCCGCCAAAGAATCTAAGATAAAGCCCTTCTTGCTATTATCATTTCCTTTATTGAAAAATTCACCTGCTAGATCTGCTAATCCACCTAAATCTCCTTGGGACGAGGATTGGTAACTTCCGCCTCCACCTAAGACAGACCCAAGAATAGAACCTAAAATTCCGCCTTCAGCGGATGAATTTGATTGTCCTCCGCCTAATACGCTTCCTAATATATCTCCTATTCCACCAGAAGAAGATTCTTGTTGTTTTTGTTTCCCTAAGTAGCCCATTACAATTGGAGCAAGAATGGCCAAAGCACCTCCGATTTTATCCGCAGAAAGACCTGTCTTAGCTGCTAGGTTATCTTTCACCACCTCAGTATTGCTACCAAACATGTGATTGACTATTTTATTGTCATCTTCAGAAGGGCCATTCCCAAATAAATTTCCAATTTGATCGAAAATTCCACCATTATGTTTTTCCAGGGCTTTGTTGATGCCTTCTTCTTTCTCTTTGCTCTTTTTGGAATTGTAATTTAATGCGGCAATCATTAAAGGGACTGCAGCGGCCACTACCCATTTAGCTTTACTTTCGTCAATATTTAGGGTTTTTGCAACAAGGGAAATAGCTTTCGAGCCTATTCCTCCAGTAATGAGATCAGTGATATTCATCTTTCTATTTTATAAAATTGTTTATACTTTTAAAGTAATTATTAACATATAAATTTAACAAATGAAGGCACAAGTTGTTTCCTTAGCTGCTCTTACTTGGGTATTATCTTTTTCGAGTTGTAGTGAAAAATCTGCAAATTCTAATTCTTCACTTCATACTTCGGATACCCTAAAAAAAATAGTGTTAAGTGAGGCTCAGGCAAAAGGGATTTTTGATTTGCCTGTTCATTGCCTAGAAGTAGAATACCCAAATAAATTGGGGCAGGTTTTGGGTTCGGATAACGATCTAAAATCTCCTAAACAACTTCGACCCATATTTTACGGTTGTTTTGACTGGCATTCTTCGGTTCATGGATACTGGTCTATTGTAGAATTGATGCAAAAATATCCATCCTTGGATGCTGACGAAAAAATAAGAGCCACTCTCAATAGGCACATTACGGCAGAGAATGTGGCCGTAGAATTGGCTTTTTTCAATGACACAAATAACAAAAGTTTTGAGCGCACTTATGGTTGGGCTTGGCTATTTAAATTACAGGAAAGTTTGTCTAAATGGCAGGACGCGGATGCGCAACTGTGGAAAGCAACTCTTCAGCCTTTGGTGGATTTGTTGGTTATGCGCTATGAAGAATATTTACCCAAGTTGGTATATCCAATTCGTACAGGACAGCATGACAATTCCGCTTTTGGATTGTCACTTTCCTTGGATTACGCACGGTCGGTAGGAGATAAGGATTTTGAAAATGCCATTATCGAACACGGAAAGCGATTGTTTGAAAAAGATATCAATTGTGATCTGGCATATGAGCCGAGTGGTTATGATTTCTTATCGCCATGTCTAGAAGAAGCTTATTTGATGTCAAAACTTTTAGGTCAAAATGAATATAAAACTTGGCTGGAGAAATTTATGCCCAAATTATTTAAGGCGGATTTCAAATTAGAACCAGCTATTGTTAAAGACAGATCAGATGGGAAGTTGGTGCATTTGGATGGTTTGAACTACAGTCGTGCAGCCTGTTTGTATGGTATTAGTAATACTTTAGCAGAACTTCATCATCTTCGTGTAATTGCGAATAATCATATAGAATTTTCTTTGCCAAATCTTTCTGCTCAGGATGATTATATGGGATCACATTGGCTCGGAACTTTTGCGCTGTATGCTTTATCACATGGGTATTAAAAAGTCAAAAAGTATTGAGTAATGCGTATTGAGTAGCTGGATGTCAGGATTAAGAAATATTCAAACTCTATAAGCGGCATGTAGTATTGCTGAACTCCCTTTGGTTGCAACGCGTATATATCTCTAAACAATTAAAAATTAGAATCTATCATTACTTTTTTAGATTTCTCTTATTGTCGAAATGAACTGTGTTTAAATCCAAATAAAAATTTAAAATTCACTAAAATAATATTCTGTATATTTTAGCCATAGCCAAATTGAGCTTTATAGGGTTCACCTGATTTAGCTATTGCAAATACTTGTTTAATAAGCTTATTTACCGCCTCTATTAGAGCTACGCGATAAGGTTTTCCTTTAGCCCTGAGTCTTTCGTACAGATCTTTACATCCTTTGTTGCATTTTATTGCAGAAGTGGCTGCCATATACAATACTTTTCTTATCTGTCCCATTCCCATTTTACAGATATGCCTTTTTCCTTTCACGCTTGTACCCGACTCATATATCCTTGGAGCCAATCCGAAATAGGATATTACCTGC
>NZ_JAAKGQ010000068.1:0-13749 GCF_011043515.1 Sphingobacterium sp. SGL-16
AAAGCTCAAAATTGCATTAACAAAAAAACGTAGAAAATGGTTCCGGGGACTTTGGGATTACCCTATAGATCTTCAAATGAAAATATCTACTGCGTAATCTGGGTTTAATATATTTCATGCCAACCTTATTAAAAGTAATGAAAATCAGAAGAGCAAGTATTATCTAACACTTGCTCTTTTGATGATAATTCTTACTTGTTAACTACCTAATAAAGAATCATAAATATGTTTGTTATTTACTTCATTGAAAATTTGATTTTACAGTTGGCCCCTCAACACTTAAATTTCCTTTATTATCTATATGTAAAGGATCCATAAAAACAACACGCTCATCACCGGTGATAGATGTTCTACCATGATAGACGCACCATGTCTTACCATTTTTATCACGTAATAAGCTATTGTGTCCCGTACCAGTGACAACACCTCCTTTATTAGTATTTTTTTCTAATACTGGATTATTATCAGACTTTTCAAATACTCCTAATGGGTAGTTTGATGTAGCATATCCTACTGCATAGTTTTCTCCTGCAAAGTAATTAGCAGAATACATCATATAATAGACATCATTGTGCTTGAATAGGTAAGATCCTTCAGTCCATCTGCGATTAATTTCGCCACTAGTTACAGATCTGCTCTCCCATTCTGATTGCTTATCTTTCATTTTTAATGGTGGACGTAGCAATAATACAGGTTCACCTATAATTCCAGAGAAATCAGATTTTAGTTCAACACCGTAAATCCAGCTTTCTTCAATATTATCATACATCCCTCTATCTATCGCCCAACTGGCAATTTCACTATCTACGGAATGTTTATAACAACATCTCGAGTAATATAAATATAATCTCCCATCTTCGCTGAAATACACATTAGCATCTATAATTGGATATCCTGGATCAAATAAAGGTCCCCCTGTCATATCTTCAAATGGCCCTAAAGGACTATTTGACACTGCTACGCCAATTTTATAATTTTCAAGTTCATTATTTGGATTGTTCTTCCAATGTGCGCTATAAAACATATAATATCTATCATTGTACTGATAAACTTCAGGTGCCCAAAAATCTTTAGTTCCCCAAGACCTATCTTGATTACTAGTATATACAACGCTCTTATTTTCCCAATTGACGAGATCTGAAGATGTATAAACAACAAATCCATTTGTGACTCCACCCGTTCCGTACATATAATACATATCAGACTGTTTGTCGTATAGTACAAATGGATCTCCCAGTTTTACATCTAAAGGATTATTCGATAATATTGTACTATACTGTCGCTCTTGGCATGAGGTATTAATAAAACTTATTATTAACATCAGAATGGCTATAATCTTTTTCACAATCATTATTTTTTAACTTTAAAAAATGGTTTATTTTGAGTGGACTCACCTACTTCTCCAGTCATTATTTTAGGCCAGTCGTTTTCCCAAACAATTTTATCTAATAGTAATACTCGTCGACTAGCTCCATTCGCAACTTTGCCTTTTGAAGCATTAATCCCATGATATAATATCCAGTCTTGATTTTTATCATCAGTAATGATTCTTGAGGTGTGCCCAGGACCAACATAATTTTTACTTCTTGCTAACATTAAAGTTCCATTTCCTCTATTGATTATATCACGACCTTCATTATCTAAATATGGTCCTTCTAAGTTTTTGGATCTAGCTACCAATACATGATAAGTGCTATTTACACCATCACAACAAGAACCTTTGGAACCAATAAAATAGTAATAATCGTTTCTTTTATGTATAACGACCGCTTCAAAATCACCTGCAGCGATTTTGAATTTTCTTGATAAATCTGGTGCTGAAAGTCCATCATCACTTAAAGGAATACCAAATGTCCCTTGCGTAGCAGCATCACTAAAACTTCCCCAAAACAAATATTTTCTCCCACCTTCCTCCCAATAAAAAGGATCTATAGAATTTGGTACATCTATCTCCTTGCTCAAAAAAACTTTTCCTTGATCTTGGAAAGGGCCTTGCGGTCGCGTCGAAACAGCTACACCAATCCCAGGATTTGGGTCACCCCAGGTAGAGTAAGCGTAATACATGATATATTTCCCATCCACATATACTACTTCAGGTGCCCACAGCCCACCATTTGATTTCCACGATGGTTTGGATGCAAAAGCTTGACCTACACTTTTCCAGTTTGTCAAATCTGTAGATCTCAAAACAGGAATTAGACGAGAGCCCGCCCCATCTCCCCAATCATCTTGTGTACCATACGCATAGAAAAATCCACTTTTGGGATCTCTTATCACTGTAGGATCAGCAAGAATAGGTTCAAATACCGGATTTTTGTAGGTCGTACTTGAAGTGGTATCACGATCATCATTTTTTTGCTCTTTACCACAGGCAATATTGATAATACACAACCAAAAAAATAATAATATTAGTTTATACACATTAACGTTTTTCATACACCTCATTATTTTATCGTACCTAAAATCATCCATACAGCAATAGAACCTCCATCCAAATTCGAAGCTGCAGTAGCAACAACAGTATTTTCATCCCATAATGCAATACATCCCCATTTTGCTTCTCGATCCAATGGAATTTGAAAAGGTTGATCTATGATTCTGAAATTACGGCCTTGTTTATCACCTATCGCCACATCTAGTGTTGATTTCTCCCAATCATTTGTACGATTCCGAGTAGTCTGATAAGACATCAAAACCTCTCCAGTTGGGAGCTTCATAATATAGGGTGCTCCTGCATATGTATCGTCAGGAAGAGGTTGTCTCAAAGCACTATTTCGCTGCTTGACATCAGCAATGACAGGAGTTGACCAAGGATTTTGCAAAGATGTTCTGACAATGTAAGGCTTGAATTGTTCTTGTTTATTATCCTCGATTGCTACCAAAATCTCATTCCCAACAACAAGTGGCACAGGCATCCCATCTCTTCTATTTGGTCTGAAAGATACCATGGCTACTTCTCCCCATGTGCCTCCATTGTCAGTAGATTTTAGGTAAGAAATCTCTTGCTCATCAGAATTAGTATAGGGCTTTTCATTTGCAAAATACACATGAATATCATTGTTGGGAAGTTGCAATAACGCTGGTTCCCAACAGCCATCGCTAAATCTAGGATGAGCTTCATAGATAATTTCAATATCTTTCCATGTGACACCTTGATCAGTACTTTTTCGAATTGCTATTGAAAATGGGGTTATCTCAGCTTTTGCAGGACGGTAATTACAAGCCATGAGCCAATCTCCATTTTTCAGTGCAATAAATTCGGGATTTGACATATTTACCCTAGTTTTCAATGAACCATCGTTGTACTCGAAAGAAGAAAAAACAACTTTAGTTGAAGACCAACTTTTCCCTTTATCTATAGTTTGAATTATTTCTATATTGCCATCAGCTTCGTACACTGCCACAATTTTTCCATCTCCTAAAGCTTTTATTCGAGGGTAACCTGCATAATTAAGTTGTCGCCCTTCAAGAGGCGCAATTTTTTGCAAGGTGGATTTATCCCAAACAATCTTCTTTTCTTCCTTTTTCTCTGTCTCATCATTGACTATTGTGTCACTTGCTTTGCAAGAAAACACAATAGCCAAAAACAAACAGTGTGTTATACACATTTTAATCATTTTTAATTGCCTTTAAATGAACTATTTTCTCACCATTAAATATTGGTTCTTGATATGGATTATCTTTTTTTCCAAATATAAACGGTACAATCGCAGTTCGCCTAGGACCAACTTTTTGTGGAGAAAAATGCGTATGAACTACATAATGCCACTTATCCCCTTGTTTGAACACATCACCGTGTCCAGTGCCAGACCATTTCGTATTATGTATACTCAATAAAGCAGTATCACCTATTCTTTGCCAAGGTCCATACACATTATCAGCGACCGCAACTCCGACTGAATATTTTGGGTTTCGAAAATCATTAGCCGAATAAAACATATAGTAGCGTCCATCATGGCGAAGGACTGTTGGACCTTCAGCAACGGGCCAAGGCACGTTATCAACATTTTCCCAAGGCAAAGATGCATGAATACATTCCTTTAAGGTTTCTTTTTTTATACCCGAGTAATCAGCGTTCAGTTCGGCTACAAATATTCTATTTCCATCCGTCAACCTGACGTGATAAAGATACTTTTTACCATCGGTATCAATAAAAATAAACGGATCAATTTGTTTTCCTTCCGCAATAATTGGTTTTTGTTGAGTTTGTTCAAAAGGTCCTAATGGCGAATCACTAACTGCTATAGCAATATTTTCATTAGCGGTATACGCCATCATAAATTTACCATTTTCATACCACACTTGTGGAGCCCAAAAACCTATTTCACCAAAAACATCCTTTTTTGCCAAGGCAAAACCGTTGGTAGCACCAACAGGACCTTCCCATTCCTCTAAGTTTTTGGATCGATAAACTTCGAATCCCAAATCAGCATTTTCACCTTTAGTACCATACAAATAATATGTTCCTTCATGGTAAAAAATTGTTGGGTCAGCTTGAAATATACCCCCATACTTTGGTATATCTTCTGTTTCTTTAGCATCTGCAGCAACTGTTTTTTGACAACTTGAGGAAATTAATAAACTATGCATCAACAGTCCTAAAAACCACAACATCCCTATTTGAAACTTTTTTCCTTTTAACTGAACTTTTATCATTACTATTTAAATTTACATAACCAACTAATCCCAACCTGGATTTTGAATAATTGAAGGTGTTTTATTAATCTCAACTTGTGGAACTGGCCACAGGTAATGTTTCTTCGCAAACACCCTAGTTTTTAAGAATGATCTCACATAAAAGTCGTCATCCTGCAAATGAGTACCTTTGTCAACAGACATTCTGTAAAAGCGTTTATTATCCGTTTGTTCGGCTATCAGCCATCTTCTGGTGTCAAAATAGCGATGCGTTTCAAAGGCAAGCTCTATTCTGCGTTCGTGACGAATACGCTCTCTCATAGCCTCCTTGGTTAATCCAGTAGGCAAATCTGGCAATCCAGCTCTTGAGCGTATAGCATTGACATATTTATACACATCCGCCTGTGGTCCTTGTGCCTCATTTAAAGCTTCAGCATAATTTAGGTAAATTTCGGCTAAGCGAAAATAAATCCATGTTTTTTGTGTGAAAATACCTTGTGGTATGCGCACAGATTCTTCAGAGAATTTCTTCATCAAATAACCAGTCACAGAATGATCTACTGCACTGCGAGAACGACCGTCCAAACCCGAATTCCAGAACTCAATCCTTCTCCCACGCCACATAGCTCCGCTATAATTAATTGCTGCATAAAATCTTGGTTCGCGCCCCACATACATATTGCGTATACGATCAAGGTGATAGCCCTTGCTATGAGCTGCAGTCGAATAACCGGTCTCTTGATAGCCAGATGTTGGATTAACAATTGGTTGTCCATCGTTAGTATACCCTGTGATTGGAGTACTGCCATCTTGCATTTGATAAGCATCTACTAATTCTTGAGTAGGACAATAGCCACTCCAACCACCCATACCATTAGGACTAGTAGCTCGTTCTTGGTGATCCCAAGTACCTATATTCCTAGCAAAAAGAATTTCTTTGTTCCATCTCATCGTAAATACCTCTTGATAACTTTTCAAAGGATCATTGTCTGCCGATTTATACAAGCCATACCCTGCTGCTTCAGCTTGATCTATTGCTTCTTTGGCTGCCAAAGCGGCGATATTCCATTTATTTGCATCTGCTTGAGGGAATAATGACACACCATCTTGATCTTTAAAATTTACCAAATCAGGATTTCCATTCCACAATGGGCTAGCCGAATAGATGAGCATTCTAGACTTCAACGCTGCTGCTGAAGAGCGTGTCGGTCTACCTAGCTTGGTTAAGTCTTGCGTGGCACCAGCAATATAAGATGGGGGTAATAAGTTAATGGCACGATCACAGTCCGCTACAATAAAATCTACCACTTCTTGATACGGCTTCCTTTTGATCTCGCCAAAATTGTCTGAAAGGACAATTGAACGATCCATAATAGGAATAGGACCATGTAACCGGACTTGAAAGAAATGAAAAAAAGCACGTAAAAAGTAAGCTTCCCCTTTCCAAATATTTTTATCCGACTCACTCATCGGCGTCTTATCTATATTTTCAAGGAACAAATTTATTTTGCGCATTCCCTCCCAATCAAATCGCCAAATATTCTCTTCAATGTTTTGTGGGCTCCATGCACCCGAAGTCATTACATGTGCAAATGGATATGTCCATGTGATTTCCATTTCATCAGATGCGCCTACAAACGGATTTCTTCCCCACCAATCATTAAATGAAATTTCCTCATGTAATGTAAAGTATGCAGATGTCAAAAATCGTTCGGCATATTGTCTTTGCGCAAAAACATCTTCTAGTGTCAAATCTTCATCAGGAACTTTATCTAAATAATCCTTACAGCTAAAAACAGATCCTAGTAAAAAGGCAAAACAGATATATTGAATAAAACGTATCATAACTTTTCTATTTAAAATTTACTTGCAAACCAAAATTTAATGTCCTTTGTAGTGGATAGAAGTTGGTACCACTATCTGATTCTGGATCCATTATCTTCACTTTATCCCAAGTATGAAGATTCACTGCATTGGCAAAAAGTCGTAAACTGTTCATACCGATACGGCTTAATTTTCCTTGTTCAAACGTATAAGCAAATTCCGCATTTTTTAATCGCAAATATGAGCCATCAACCTGCCACAATGTTGAAGCACGATTGTTGTTCGGATTGGCTACCGTAATTGCAGCTGGATATTTTCCATTAAGATTTTCGGTAGTCCATCTATTGTCATAGTACTCGGTTTGTACATTGAATGTCCCTACCCCATCTTGGAATGGGTACATCGTCGCTCCATACAAATAAATACTAGTTTGAGCAGCTCCCGTAAAGAATAAACTTAAATCAAACCCTTTGTAGGCCACAGTACCACCAAATCCATACACCACGCGTGGTGTACGCGGTAGACCTATTGCCATTCGATCATTATCATCGATGATATTATCATCATTAAGATCACGATATTTAATATCTCCAGGTTGTACAGGTCTTCCTAGTCTTTGCTCTGGACTATTATTTATTTCTTCTTGATCCTTAAAGATTCCTTCTGCTACCCACCCAAAAGGTTGATCAATTGGTTGTCCTTTCGCAGACAGCCAAGGGTATCTCTGGTTTGGTTCATCATTTTCTATGATGATGTTTTTAGCATAGGTCATGTTTACACGTCCTGAGTAATAGAAACCAGATGCTGTTCTGTTTTTAACTTCCAACATACCATCTATTCCCTTATTATTAACTTTTCCTAAGTTAGCATAAGGAATAACCCATGGATAGATACCTGTGACGAAAGGAATTTGTTGACGTTGCAAAAGAATCTCATTACGATCTTCCCAAAATGCATCTACCTGCATCACGACTTTACTATTGAACATCTCTAGATCCAGACCTAAGTTGCTCTTTTGAGATACTTCCCAACTTACATCAGGATTACCTGTCTGAGCCTCATCAATACCAGCCATCAATTGCATATTATCACCAAATCGATAAGACTGTGCATTTTGTGCATTCATATAGGTAAGATACAAGAAACGCCTTCCACCAATTTCATCGTTACCGACCTTACCATATGAACCTCTTAATTTCAAATGATTAATAGCATTATCGGTTCCCCAAAACTTTTCATTAGACAACACCCACCCTGCAGAGACAGAAGGGAAAAAACCAAATCTTTTTCCTTTCGGAAAATTCTCTGAGCCATTATATCCCGCATTGAACTCTAGTAAATATCTATTCAGGTAAGCATATGTTAAACGTGAAGCAATACCTTGTCTTCTGAAAGGTAAATTGTTGATAGATGTCCCTGCTGTTAGATCAGTATAATCACGTTGATTATACATCATCATACCTGAGACATCATGAGAACCAAAACTTCTGCTATAATTTAAAATAAATTCACTGTAATACGCTCTATTGGCACCATTTCCACTTGTATAGCCTAGTGGTGTAGCTTCTCTTAAGATTGCACTGTACATATCTTCGTTGGTAACCGGATCTTTACCAAGGTATTGTTTTACCTCAAAGTTCTTTTGGCGTCTTACATCTGATGAATAATTGTGATCATACGCAAATCGACCGTTTAAGCTTAATCCTTGCAACACTACCTCAGAAAGATCCCATTTAGTTGCAAAAGTACCTTGGACACTGTTGCGAGCTTGCACTAAATACCCTGATTGAGTAACCATACCCCAAGGATTAGAACCTAAAAACTGTGTCACACCGGCAGGTGTTCCATCTGGATTGGTTACAGGAAAAGCAATAGGCGGTGTTTTTCGTAATGCATCAAAGATGTCCACAGCTGATCTTGCTGGGTAATTACCTTGCTGGATGACACCGCCCAATCCAAATTCAAACAATAAATTTTTAGTAACATTCACATCAATATTAGAACGCAAATTGTAACGTTTCATGTTAATGTTTGTATTATATGGGTTTTCTGAGTCAGATTTCCACAAACCACTTTGCTCCGTGTATCCCACGTTCGCATAATAGCGGATAATATCCGTACCGCCGTTCATGCTCAGATTGTTGATTGTTTGATATGTATCTTTCTTCATGATAGTGGACGTCCAATCTACATTTGGATATAAGTAAGGGTCGCCTGTCTTGTACTTTTCAATCTCTTCTTGACCAAAAAACTCATCTTGCCCCATATTTCTATATGCCTCATCCCATAAGTTTAGATAATCTATTCCATCAATATATTCGGGGACACGCAAAGCTGACAACATCGCAGTTTCGGACCGAAGCATAACTTTTGGCTTTCCTTGCGTACCTTTTTTAGTGGTTATTAAAATAACCCCATTTGCTCCTCTTACACCATAAACTGCCGTTGCTGAAGCATCCTTTAACACTGAAAAACTTTCAATTTCTTGTGCATTGATATTATTCATATTCCGCTCCACACCGTCAACCAACACCAGTGGTGCTCGACTTCCCCAAGTCCCTAAACCTCTGATAAACACTTGCGCTTGATCATAGCCTGGCTCACCGCTTGTTTGCCTAGTAATAATACCAGGCATGCGTCCTGCTAGTGCATTGGACAATGATGGTGCAGATGATTGCTCTAGCGCTTTTACGGAAACAGAAGTCATTGATCCGGTGACAGTCACTTTCTTTTGTGTTCCGAAACCGACCACTACAACTTCATCTAGTTTCGACGCGGCTTCATCGAACTCAAGTTGAAAAACCCTATCTCTTTCTTGGCCAACCTCGATTTCAAGAGTATGATAGCCTTGATGAGATATAAAAATAATGGCTTTCGAATTGGATACTTCAAGCAAGAATTTACCATTCAAATCAGTTGTAGTTCCTCCTGATGAACCTTTAATTTGAATACTTGCGCTTGGTAAAGGCAGGTTATTTAGTCCTAAGACTTGTCCTCTTAACACATGTTGTGCTGCTACTTCTAATGGTAACATGGCTAATAATACCATGAGTGACGATAAGACTAAAATTCTCTTTATCATACTACATTCTGATAGAAAAAGAAGTTTTTGATAATCGTAAAAAACTGTTTTCATATGCATAATTCAAAGTTTGTCTGTAAATAGGTTTTTTAATTAATAAAATCGATTGTAACACCTGTTAATTAAATGCTATTGAAACTTAAAAAATTTGGTAGACCTGGTTTATAATGATTAATCCAAAAATCATTATTTCTTTTCACAAAGAATTTCCATATTGTTTCATAAAATCATTAATTTGTTTCATTATCTAACCTATGTAAACCAATGATATTAAAATGGATAACCTTGATAATGGTGTATTTCGGCACGTCGATGGCTATTTTAGCTCAGCCATATTACTTCAATCATTATAAAGTAGAAGATGGGCTCTCCAATAATGCAATAACTTGCAGTGCACAAGATAAAGATGGTTTCTTATGGTTCGGAACGAAAGATGGGTTAAATAGGTTTGATGGATATAGATTTAAGCATTACTCCTTCGTATCGAATAGCACGAACAGCATGGTAAGCAATTTTGTTCATTGTCTGATGATCCGATCAAATAAAGAAGTATGGATTGGGACAGATCAAGGTATTTATATATATAATACATACGAAGAAAAATTCACCGCGCTTGAAAATTTTGAAAAAGGAGAAATTCTGAATATAAAAGAAGATAAAAATGGGAATGTGTGGTTTGTATCAAACAATAGGTTATATCAATACGAAGTACAAAGCAAAAAAATTATCAACAAGACGCCACATATTTTAGTTCACTCTTTTTGTATTGACAAATTGAATTCAATTTGGGTAGGTACAGCCAATCAAATAATTAATTTAATGAATTCTATAGAATATAATCTGCCAAACAACAACATACCTAATAGAATTGAAAGATTATATGCAGATTTTGATAATAATATATGGATAGGAACATCAAAAAGCGGTTTATTTAGATGGGATAGAAATTTGAAATCCATTGAAAATTTAATATATAGTGTTAAGATTAATGTTCCACTCTATGTTAGAGATATCATACAGATAAAATCTGCTGAATTCTGGATTGCCACAGAAAATGGTTTGATTATTTATGACTACCACACAAAGACTCACCAACTAATGCAACATGAAATAGATAATCCGTGGAGCATATCAGACAATGCTTTATACACAATATCTAAAGATCACCAAGGTGGAATATGGGTTGGTTCATTTTTTGGTGGCGTAAATTATTATCATCCCAACAACAATAATTTTGAAAAATTTTTTCCAAAATTCTCAAAAAATTCATTGCAGGGTCATGCAGTACGTGAAATAGTTGAAGACAATTATAAAAATTTATGGATTGGAACCGAAGATAATGGTTTATCATACTGGAATCCCACTAACAACAAGTTTATTCATTTTGACTTGAAGTCAAAATTATCACACACGAATATTCACGGCCTCTCGATTATTGGAGACAGCTTATTAGTAGGAACATTCGACCATGGCATGGATATCATTGATGTCAAAACTAAAAAAGTTATAAAGCACTTTGATTCTCAAAACACAAATAAAACCTTAACAGACAATTTTATATTCTACATTTACAAAACTTCGAAAAAAAGAATTTTACTTGCCACTTCCAGGGGGTTATTTGAGTTTTTTCCAGGTAAAGACAGTTTTAAACTCGTGATGGATGCGCCTTCTCATATCTTCTACACCTCAATATTCGAAGATAGAGATCAAAACATTTGGTTGTCAACTTGGAGAGATGGATTACTCAAGCTATCAGATAACAATCTTACTACATATAGGCATAACTCCAATGACCCTTCATCCATTAGTAGCAATCGTGTCAACAGAGTTTTTCAAGATTCAAATAATAGTATTTGGATAGCTACTGAAAATGGACTTTCCAAATGGATAAAAGAAACAAACTCTTTCCAATCTATTACAAGAATGCATGGTTTACCGAGTAATCTTATCCTGGCCATTCAAGAAGATGATAAAAAAAATCTATGGATTTCGTCTACGAATGGACTTATTCGCTTGAATACACAAAATCTTAAAATTAAAATCTACAATCAAGACCTAGGTATTCTTACCCCACAGTTTAATTACAACTCGACTCTAAAAGACTCCAACGGACTTTTGTATTTTGGTTCATCCCGAGGATTTATACGATTCAACCCGGACAATATAAAAGATGAATCTTTATCTAATAATAAATCACCTATATATATTACCGGCATTCAAACGCATCAAAAAGAGCTATTAATTGGCGATGGACAAAACTCTTTAGATAAATCTATAATTTATACAGATCACATTGAACTAGATTATGACGAATCTACCGTATCCCTTGACTTTGCTGCATTAAATTATATCTCCGCAAAATCAACTTCTTATCAATATAGGCTACTTGGATTAGACACTACATGGACATTTTTACGAAATTTCAGCAAAGCTACTTTCACAAAAATCCCATCAGGAAAATATACTTTTCAAGTAAAAGCTGTTGACGCTAATGGAGAAGCTATTTCAGAAACCAAGTCTCTTCAAATAACAATAAGGCATCCATTTTGGGCTAGTGTTCCAGCAAAGATTTTCTATTTACTATCTACCCTTTCGATTATTGCTTACATTGTGATTGCTTATGACGCTAGAGTGAAGGAAAAAAACAGAAAAAGAATAGATATAATAAAAGCTCATAAAGAACAAGAAATTTATAAGGCCAAAATGGACTTTTTCATGAGCATAACGCATGAAATCAAGACTCCGTTAACTTTAATTAGAGCACCTATAGAACGTTTATTAAACACTGAAATTGAAATTGAGAAGCGTAAAAACTTAATTGGTATTATATATCAGAATACAGAGAAGTTGTTGAAGCTAACAGATAAATTGTTAGACTTCAGAAAAACAGAAAGCAGTCAATTTAGTCTACAACTGGAGAAAAAATCTATTCATAAATTACTAACATTGTGTTTAGCGGAATTCCAACCGCTAATAGAAGAAAAAAACTTAGTATTATCATTTCACTCATCACATAATAATATAGAGGCAAGTATAGATGTCGAAGCTGTATATAAAATTTTTGAAAATCTACTTTCTAATGCGATTAAATATTCAGACAAAGAAATTAAAATTGAATTGCGTAAACTACACCTCACTACTCCATCTTTGGAATTAGAAATTAAAAATGACGGAATTTTACTTTCAGAAAATGAGGTAAAGAATATCTTTAAGCCATTTCACCGCTCAAGTGAACACTATCAGATAGAAGGTTCAGGACTTGGATTAGCGTTGGCACATTCTTTTGCCTCACTACATGGAGGCTCTTTGTTTTTTAAAGAAAATTCAGAAAAAATGAATATATTCGTTTTACAATTACCTTTACGATAGCCAATTTTATGTCTTTATTCTCGCACCAAAAATCTACGGTATTACTTGCGGACGATAACCAAGATATATTAGATTTTATTGCAGATGATTTAGCTCATATTTTTAATATAATTAAAACTACAAATGGTTTGCAAGCTTTAGAGTATGTCAAAAATAATGAGGTAGACGTCGTAGTTAGTGATATCATGATGCCTGTTATGAATGGTTATGAACTATGTACTACACTGAAAGAGAATAGTATTTTCTCACATATACCGTTTATTATGTTGACTGCTAAAAATAGTATTCAATCAAAAATTGAAGGATTAGAATATGGTGCGGATGCGTATATCGAAAAACCATTTTCACCAACTTTTTTACAGGCCCAGATAACCAGTCTAATTCGTAACAGACAAAATGTTAGAAAATATTACGTTAATATTAATGAAACTCCGTTTGTTAAATCGCAACTAAATAAGTCCGACCAGAACTTCTTAGATCGTATTTATCGTTTCATATTAGAAAATATATCTGATCCACAACTATGTGTAGATATGATTGCTGAAAAAATGAGTATGAGTAGACCAACATTATACAGAAAAATAAAATCAATTTCTGATCTACCCCCAAATGAGTTAATAAATATAGTACGACTAAATAAATCTAAACAACTGCTGAGTGAAGGTGAATTTAAAATTTACGAGATTTCAAATATGATTGGATATAGCAATCCCTCACATTTCACTCGCAATTTTCATAAACATTATAATATGTCCCCAAAAGATTATTCTGATTGGAATAAAAATGATCATCGTACTCGTTAATCTTTTATATGCAATAGTACTTATAGCCCTTAAGCA
>NZ_JAAKGQ010000069.1:0-12927 GCF_011043515.1 Sphingobacterium sp. SGL-16
TCAGAACATCCAAAAACAGCCTTAAGAAGTCTATAAACACAAAAAAGCTTCAAGTTTCCTTGAAGCTTTTTGTAGTAGCGGGGAGCAGGATCGAACTGCCGACCTCAGGGTTATGAATCCTGCGCTCTAACCATCTGAGCTACCCCGCCGTTTCGGTGATGCAAATATAGCAACATCATTTCACTTTACAAGTATTTTTTTCATTTTTATTGATGAAAAATCATCCTTTAGAGCTTAAAAAACGCCCAAATCGTTAAAAATGAATGCGCTATATAAATTTAAAATAATGGATTTTATAAAATTTCTTTTCGACACTATACAATTAAAATAAAAATATGTATACTTACAGAAATCAATGATTAAATAAACTTAAAAAACATAAGCAGAGATATGTCAGAAAAAACAAAAATTCAACTTGAATATATGATTAATTCTTCTCCGCGCATTCTGTACCCTTTTCTCGTGGAGCCAAATGAATTGGCTCAATGGTTTGCTGATGATGTGAATTATCATGACGGAATCTATGAATTCATTTGGGATAATGAATCTCATCGCGCGAAGATTGCTGCTGTAAAAGAAAACAAATCCGTTAAATTTAAATGGTTGGACGACGAGCCCAATTATTTTGAGTTGGAAATCAACCAAGATGAGTTGACCAACGACGTATCTTTATCCATCGTTGACTTTGTTAAAGATGAAGATTTGGAAGAAAGAAAAAAAATCTGGAACAACTCAATTAGCTATTTACAAAGTGTAATTGGTGCATAAAAATTACGTATCTTTGTATCCAATCTTATTCTTATATAATGCATTTGGATAAGTGAAGTTTACATGAAAAAGATACATATCTTAATATTACAAGCATTCATTAGACCATTCATTGTCACATTCTGTATTGTGATGTTTGTTCTGCTGATGCTTTTTTTGTTTAAATACATCGACGACCTAATAGGTAAAGGTCTAGAATGGCACGTTATTCTCGAATTAATCGGATACCAATGTGCGGTTCAACTCTCCATGGCTTTGCCGCTTTCTATGTTACTTTCTTCTATTATGACCTTTGGTAATTTGGGAGAAAGCTATGAATTAGTCGCCATCAAAGCAGCAGGGGTTTCATTACGTAAGGCGATGGCTCCGCTATTTATTTTGGTCGGCATATTTGCAGGTTCTTCCTTTTTATTTTCGGATTATACTTTACCAGTAGTGAATTTGAAAATGGGCTCTTTACTTTGGGATGTAACAAAGAAAAAAGCGGATTTCTTAATCAAACCTGGTATTTTCAATAGTTCTATTCCGAATTATTCTATTCGAGCAAAAAACAAATCCAAAGACGGAAAAGAACTGTATAATTTAACTATTTATAATCAAACTAATGGTTCTTCAGGAAGCAATGTGCTTATGGCCGACACAGGTTATATGTACAATTCCCGTGACCAAAATTACCTGATCTTGAAACTTATTAACGGAGTACAATATCAAGATTCCAGAAAACAAAACGCTACTAATTACGATCCGCGCCAACAGTTTACACGTTTCTATTTCAGAGAGACTGAAACAAAATTTGACATGTCTGCATTTGACATGAAACGTACCGATGAAAATCTTTTCAAAGGTCACCATCAGATGATGAATTTGAGACAGCTCAAATTAAAATCGGATACAACTCAAATGCAAATTGATAGTATTGCTCTAGCTAATGCTGCAGAACTAAAATCGCATGTGCTATTTACTTCTCCGTACTATAATACTGGAGCAATGCAGCGTGCCAAGATTAAAGATACTACAGATATTATCAGCTATATTCCACTTGAAAATAGAAGATCTGTAATTAATAGTGCTATTAGTAGTTTACAGATGTTCCGTGATGCTACATTTATTAGAGGAAGCACATACAAAGAATTAGTTGATAAAGACATCAAGTACGATGTAGAATGGCATCGTAAATTTACACTAGCTGTGTCGTGTTTACTTCTTTTCGCCATCGGCGCACCTCTTGGCGCTATCGTACGTAAAGGAGGTTTGGGAGCACCTGTAGTGATGTCTATTATATTTTTCTTAATATACCATATCATTTCTACTGTAGCTGAAAAATCTGCAAAAGATGGCGCTATAACACCATTTTGGGGCATGTGGATGGCTATCATCGTGTTGGCACCGCTTGCCGCATTTTTGACTTATAAGTCTACGACAGACTCCACCCTATTTGACTCGGCGCAATATAAGCTTAAAGCCGAACGTGCATGGGAATGGGTGAAGAGTAAATTTGGAGGTAAAAAATTAAGAGCCTGATTCCGAATTTGACTTTGTCCTTATACTAAATTCATAAAATCTTATTTACTTAGCGAAAAATATCATATATCGATGGATATAAAATTAAACACCATAGAAGAAGCTATTGAAGACATTAAAGCAGGGAAAGTAATCATTGTGGTGGATGATGAAGACCGTGAAAATGAAGGTGATTTCGTAACAGCCGCGCGCAATGCTACGCCTGAAGTTATTAACTTTATGGCTACTCATGGTAGAGGATTGGTTTGTGCTCCTTTGACAAGAGAACGCTGTGAAGAATTGAACCTACATCCTATGGTAGGGCAAAACACAGCAGTTTATGAAACAAACTTTACAGTATCGGTAGACCTTCAGGGTTATGGCTGTACGACAGGTATTTCTGCTTCGGACCGTTCAAAAACTATTAAAGCATTAATTGATCCTAATATAAAACCAGAAGAATTAGGTCGTCCTGGACATATTTTTCCATTAATCGCCATGGATGGTGGTGTATTGAGACGTACTGGACATACGGAAGCATCAGTAGATTTAGCGCGATTAGCAGGATTCGAACCTGCAGGTGTTTTGGTGGAAATATTAAAAGATGATGGCGAAATGGCTAGACTTCCCGACTTAATAGAAGTAGCAAAACGCTTTGATCTTAAAATTATCAGTATCGAGGATTTAATCGAATACCGATTAAAACACGACACGTTGATTAAAGAAGAAGTATCTGTACATATGCCTACTGAATTTGGTGACTTCAAAATGAAAGCCTTCACTCAAAAGAATTCAGGCGAACAGCATTTGGCAATTTATAAAGGTGAGTGGCAAGAAGACGAGCCTGTGTTGGTACGTGTACACAGTTCTTGTGTGACTGGAGATATATTTGGATCATGTCGTTGTGATTGTGGACCACAATTGCACAAAGCGATGGAAATGATCGAAAAAGAAGGTAAAGGTGTTATTGTATACATGAACCAAGAAGGCCGTGGTATAGGTTTAATTAACAAACTGCACGCTTACAAATTACAAGAAGACGGAGTGGATACTGTAGACGCTAATATTCAATTAGGCTTCAAAGCTGACCTAAGAGATTATGGTGTCGGTGCGCAAATCTTACGTTATATGGGTGTAACTAAAATGCGCTTGATGTCCAATAACCCTACTAAACGTGCTGGACTGATTGGTTATGGTTTAGAAATCGTAGACAATGTACCTATCGAGATCACACCTAATCCTTTCAACGAGGAATATCTAAAAACTAAAAGAGATCGAATGGGTCATACCATTTTGAAAAACTTATAATAAATAAAAGAGGATAATATCCTCTTTTTGTTTTTACAGCAAACTTTACCATTTATTGAACGTTTGTAAAACATGAAGAATAGTCTATTTATACAAGAAGCCTATCTTAATGGGGAATTTATTTCAAGTGAAAACACATTTGAAATCATTAACCCTTCAACAAATAAAAGTATAGGTACCCTTCCTAATCTAACAGTTGAAGATTGTAAAAAAGTAATAGAATCCGCTCATGAAGCTTGGCTATCTTGGAAAAATACTCCTGTCGGAGACCGCTGTGCTATTGTTCGTAAAATATATGAGCTAACAATTCAGCACAAACAAGAGCTAGCTGAAATAATGACGCTAGAGTCTGGTAAGCCGTTGTCAGAATCCTTAGGTGAAGTAGACTATGGTAATGCTTTTGTGGAATGGTTTGCGGAAGAAGGAAAACGTTCCTATGGCGAAACTATTCCTTCTATGAATGGAACAACACGCATTTCTACTATTAAGCAAGGTGTAGGAGTAGTTGCAGCTATTACGCCTTGGAATTTCCCTTTAGCCATGATTTCGCGCAAATTAGCTCCTGCTTTAATGGCTGGTTGTACGATGGTGTTGAAGCCAGCTTCTCAAACACCTTTTACAGCTATTGCCTTAGCAAAAATATGTGAAATGGCAGGTGTGCCAAAAGGCGTATTTTCAGTGGTTACTAGTAAAGACAGCAAAGGATTAGGAAAAGAATTAGCGACCAATCCATTGGTTCGCAAATTGACTTTTACAGGCTCTACAGAGGTAGGAAGCACCTTAATGGCTCAAGCAGCAGAAACTATCAAACGTGTTTCTTTTGAACTGGGGGGCAATGCTCCATTCCTTGTGTTCGATGATGCAGATATTGATGCAGCAGTCAAAGGTGCTGTTGCAGGCAAATTCCGTAATGCAGGACAAACTTGTGTTTCTATCAATAGATTCTTTGTTCAGGAATCCGTGTACGAAGAGTTTTCTCAAAAATTAGCACAAGCTGTTAAGAATCTTATAGTAGCTGATGGCTTAGCAAAAAACAGCCAAGTTGGACCTTTAATCAATGCGAGTGCGGTAAAAAAAGTAACGCAACACGTAGAAGATGCAGTAAGTAAAGGTGCAAAAATTCTTACTGGAGGAAAACTAATAGAAGGAAACTTCTTCGCTCCTACAGTGATGACTGATGTTTCTGACGATGCTTTGATTCAATCTGAAGAAACGTTTGGTCCTATCTGTGCTTTATTCAAATTTAAAACAGAAGAAGAAGCCATACAAAAAGCCAATGATACACCTTTTGGGTTAGCAGCATATTTTTACAGTGAAAATGTCCGCCGTTGCCAACGTGTAGGTGAAGCATTAGAGGCGGGAATGATTGGCATAAATACAGGATTGATTTCCAATGCTTCAGCACCTTTCGGAGGTATCAAACAATCTGGAATTGGTCGGGAAGGCTCTAAATACGGACTGGACGAATATATGGAAATAAAATATTTGTGCTACGGCATATAATTCGAAGGCGTAATATATAAATTATATTACGCCCTCAGTTTTTTATTATCTACGATTGGATTTTGCAATATAATCTATCAGATTATTTCTCGAAGAAGAGAAAGAAAATATCGCAGTCAATTTATGATAATTTTGTGTATCAAAGCAAATATTATAGCATTTCTTAGCGACACTTAACTTTCCATCATCAAATGAAAATTGTTTCATAATAGCTTCAATTTGACTAACAGATAAGTGGATATCAGGGCTCATGGCATCTAAAAATTTCAACTTATCACTATCAAAAGATTGATTCTTTAAACTTTTGATAAAATCCGCAAAGTCTTTGTCAGAATAGGTAATAAAGTCATAACCAGGCTGCCTGTGACTAAAAATTAATTGATTAGGTTTTCCATAAACATACGCACCAACATTATCAAAATTAGGATGAGCAAAATCACCTGCTGGAAAAAGACTCCATAAAATTAATTTTGCAGTACCTTCTTTAGAAACATTATAGGATACATTTAAAAAATAACCATTTTCACTATATAAATCTACTACCTTCTCTGTAGCTACTCTTCTTCCTCTACGACTCATCTCCAATCGTATAGTCACAGAGCGTTTATATATTTCCTCTATCCTTATTGCATTAGTGGGAGTTTGATTATAGGGAACATTATCCACATATAGAACAAAAGGTTCATTTTCGGATAAAACAGATAACACTGCAGATTTCTCTTTTCTAAGTTGAGCCTTAGAAAGGCTTATTCCCAAAAGAAAGAATAAGGTAAAAAGTAAAAAGATTTTTTTCATAAATTAAGTTTATGCATATATGAGCATAAAAATCTTAAAAGGTTTAATAAAACCTAAGTTTTTAACCACATTGATAAGATTAATCTACCTTCTCTCCTTTTGACTTTCTATATTTTTTATAGACTTTAATCAAAACCATCAACAAGATTGCCAATCCTAATAATCCTACCACGCCAAAAATCCAATTAAAGGTCGATTTTAAGATTACTAAGAAAACTATCGCAAATAAGATAATAGTAGAAACTTCATTCCACATACGCAACTGTCCAGATGTCCAAGTAGACTTGTCATCACGTAAGCGGTACATGATTTGTTGGGATTTGAAATGATAAAAGATCAACCCGACCACAAAGGCTAATTTAATCTGCATCCAACCCATAGTAAGTAAAGCAGGATTGAAATGTAACATAACTAAAGCGGCTGCAACAGTAAAATACATCGCTGGAGTAGTGATTACCCACCACAATCTATTTTCCATGATAGTAAACTGCTTGTGCAATATGTCGTATGCTTCCTGACCTTTATCTTTTGCTTCTGTATGGTAGATAAACAAGCGAGGCATATAAAATAAACCCGCCATCCAGCAGACTACAAATATAATGTGAATGGCTTTTGCGTATAAGTATATCATTGCGTAGTATTATCCTTCAAAATTATAAAATATAACCCGAATACCTTAAAAATAATAAAGAGCAAAGTCTTCCTTTGCTCCTTAACATAAAAAATCAATATTCGTTAATATCTAAATTCTTTAATCGTGTCAATCGCGAATTTAACATGGTCAAACGGCATATCTGGAGAAATACCATGACCTAAGTTGCAAATAAACCCTGCTTCACCACGCATTCTTTCGAACAACTCATGAATTTTCTTTTTGATAACAGGTTTATCCGCATACATAATAAATGGATCCAAATTTCCTTGAACCGCCATAACCTCAGGCAATGATTTTTTCAGATTTAATAAATCTGCATTCCAGTCTACCGAAATTACATCTGGTTTTGACTCCACGATTAATGGCGCAAATACCGAAGCTCCTTTAGCGAAGGATATAACAGGAACAGTACGTTTTAGGTTATCCAAAATATACTTATTGTACTTGTGTGAGAAATCTCTGTAATCATTCCATGATAAAGCCGCAGCCCAACTATCAAACAACTGGACAGCATTCACACCCGCCTCAATTTGCATATTTAAATACGCAATAGTTAGGTCGGCAATCTTTTGCAAGATTAGGTGAGCTAATTCAGGCTCATTGTTCAACATCAATTTCGTGCGTTTGAAATCACGAGTTGAACCACCTTCTACCAAATAACTTAAAATCGTGAAAGGAGCACCTGCAAAACCAATCAAAGGAATAGAACCGTTAAGACGGTTTTGAATTTCTTTGATCGCATCAGCTACATATTGCAATTTGTCAATACTTTCTGCGCCTGCTAATTTTTGAGCATCAGCAAGCGAACGAACAGGATTTGAAAAACGAGGACCTACACCTTGTTCAAATGAAAGATCTCCTCCCATTGCTTCAGCAGTCACCAAAATATCCGAAAATAAAATTGCTGCATCAATCCCCAACAAATCCACTGGCAACATGGTTACATCCGCTGCAATTTCAGGAGTTTTACACATCTCCAAGAACGTGTATTTATTTTTAATCTCCCAATATTCCGGCATGAAACGTCCTGCTTGACGCATAAACCATACTGGAGGTCTTTCCGTTTGCTGCGACAAGGCAGCTTTAATAAACAAATCGTTTTGTAAAGTCGTACTCACTATGCTCTTATTTATATTTTTCTGTTTCGTTTTTAATTTTTTGAACTATATCTTTCTGTCTTTCCGTAAGGGCCAATTTATCGGTTACAGCCAGATAAGCCTCAGTTCTTTCGTAATCCTTTTTACGTAAATTGATATTTGCAAGATTAATTAATACCATCGCCTTTTCATGATCCTTACGCCAAGGTAAGCGTGAAGCCAACTGAAAATGATATTCCGCTTCTTCAATCTTATTCTCTTTCAAGGCGATATTTCCCATCATGAACTCATAGAAGTTTCTTCTTCCCTTACGTAAATGATCTGGATTTTTAATTTGCGCCAAAAGCTCTTTTGTTCTCTCGTAATCCTGCTTATGAAAGGCTTGGGTAGCCAGAAAAACTGTGCCATCACGATACTCGCTCCACACGATATAACCTATTAATCCCAGAATATAAACACAGTAATTGTAATATCCTGAAACTACACAATAAGCCAACGCAATTACAGCTACAGCTATAATAATCAATCGAATTCTAGTATTCATTATAACGTTCTATGCCTCGCCGTTGTCGGTGAATTTATAACCTACTCCACGGATAGAATGGAAATAGATAGGATGTTTTTGATCTGGCTCGAAATATTTTCGGAATGTCAAGATGAAATTATCGATAGTACGCGTAGAAGGATACACATCGTAATTCCACACTGTTTCCAAAATCTGCTCCCGCGAAACAGCTTCATTACGACGTTCAATCAACAATTTCAATAGCATTGTCTCTTTCTTTGTCAAAGAAGTAATCGTTCCATCTGCCTGGTGTAATTCAAAAGAATTGAAATAAATTGTTTTATCGCCAATAGTGTACGAATTCAATTCTTTCAAATCTTCTGGCTTCATTCCACGACGTATTAAGTTGCCAACACGAAGAATCAACTCTTCCAAATTAAATGGTTTCACCAAATAATCGTCTGCACCTTTTTTCAAACCTGTAATGCGATCTTCACTGCTATTTTTAGCAGTTAAGAACATAATAGGCACTTCTGTATTTTGCAAACGAATAGTTTCAGCAACCTGGAAACCATCAATCTCAGGAATCATGACATCCAGTATAATCAGGTTGAAACGCTCTTCTTTGAAGATCTTAAGCGCTTTTTTTCCATCTGTAGCTGTAGTTACACGGTAACCTTCTAATTCTAAATTAAGTTTGATAGCTTCCAACAAATGTTCTTCGTCTTCGACTAATAGTATTCTTTGTTTAGCTTGCATAATTTTCAAAAATTACTTCAAAAATACTACCTGAAGGCTGATTTTCCTTCACTCTAATCGTAGCATTATGTTTTTGTAAAACGGTTTTTACTATATATAACCCCAAACCAGTTCCTTTGGTTTTGCGGGTCGATTCATTTCCAACGCGGTAGAATTTATTAAAAATAAGTCTTTTTTCGTCATCTGCAATACCTTGCCCATGATCTGCTACCGTAAACACTAAATCGTTATCCTTTTTATGCAATTTCACTTCTACAGTAGCACATGGCGGCGAATATTTTATAGCATTCTCCACCAGGTTATTCACCACATTGGTTATTGCAAATTTGTCAGCATGTAAGATAATATTCGGTTCTACATCTCCACGCAGCATTTCTGTTTTGCAGGAATTCTTTTGCAATCTATCTAACACCTCATGCACTAATGACGAAAAATCAAAATCTTCTTTCGGAAGATTAAAGCTTCTATTCTCGAGTTTAGTTGCTAACAGCACATTTTCCACCAGATAGTCCAATCTTTCTATATCTTTCAACGAGTTCGATAAGAAAGACTTTTGTTGCTCACGATCCAAGTCTCTTTTTAGAATGGTTTGTAAATAAAGTTTTACTGAAGCCAATGGCGACTTCAATTCATGCGTCACTGACAACAGGAAATTATGTTGTTGCTGTGAATAATTTCGTTCTTTTTCCAAGTGGTTTTTCAGGCGTATAATACCCAAAATAAAGATGAGAATAAAAATCATCCCCTCTCCTATGATCATACCTTTACGATCAGGAACATATTTGATAAACATATATCCCCAAGCGAATAATTGGCAGATGGCGTAAAACGCTAATACATAAAACCAAAATAGAGCTCTTCTCATATCTTTTATTTCAACAAAAATACTCAAATATCACAGCATTATAAAACCGCTCACTTTTTATGACACTAAGAAGAAAAACCCAATTCATAGGCTTAGCAATACATTTTATATCTTTGCATATGTTTCAGGATAAAAAAGATATTTTCTTCGATTTAGACCATACGATTTGGGATTTTGACCGCAATGCTCAGGAAACCTTACATGAATTATATTATGTATATAAATTCGATGAGCTTTTCAACAGACCTAATTCGGATGAATTCATTGAAACATACACGATCAACAATCACCGCGTATGGGAATTGTATCACCACGGCAAAATTGACAAACCTACGTTGCGCAAATTACGATTTGCCCATACCTTCAGCCAATTGGGTGTTGATCCAGAACTTTTTCCAGTGGATTTTGAAGAGGAATATTTAAAAATCTGTCCAACAAAGACTAATCTGTTCCCAAATGCAATTGAAACATTAGAATATCTTCAAAATAGATATTCATTACATCTTATTTCTAACGGTTTTAAAGAATCCTGCGAAACTAAACTGAATCATAGTGATCTCCGCAAATATTTCAAAACCATTGTTATATCCGAAGTTTTTGGTGTAAACAAACCTGATCCTCGTATTTTTGATTATGCTGTAAATAACGGCGAAGCCCAAAAAGAAAAATCTATTATGATTGGTGACAATCTCGACGCCGATATACGCGGCGCACTGAATGCAGGGTTAGATGCTATATATTTTAATGTATTAGGTGCAGAAAAACCAGCAGATGTACCCCATATGATCGTTGATTTAAAAGAATTGCAACATATATTTTAATGCTTAATATATAATTTTCTTTTCTTGTTTACTGTTGCAGCAATCTTTTAAACTTTCCAGTACACTTTCTTATCCAGAATAAGAATATTCTTATATCTCAAATAAACAGCTCCTATTAGATAATAACCTTGCTACTTAACTCACCTATACAAGTGATTTTGTAAAATAATAATTTGAAAGAAAGTATAAATTAGTAGTTTACGTCATAATTCACACAAGAAAATTATGGATAATTATTAAACACCTTCTATCCAATTAGTTATAATTTATATTGGAAACGAAATAGCAAATTACTCATCAAGCCTATTTCTTACTGTGCTGTAAACACCAATTTCTCTGTATAAGCAATACATATACTTGATAAAGAATCAAACAAAAAATCAATATTGTTTAAGTAAGTTTTATTAATTAAATAATTTTAATTAATAATAAAAAATTAAACAACTATATTACGGTAGCATACCAACTACAGGTTATAAAAACTTTCTTCGCAACTTATTCAAAATTATATTTTCTTCATACATCTTTGTTGCATGAAAAGAATATACCATAAGCCAACAGCACAAGTACACGATATTTTTATCGAAGAATGTATTGCGAATGCATCCTCCACATTACGTGTGGGAAGCATGGAAGAAGATGTCATGGAAGAATGGGAAATCGGTGCCGACGACAAAAGATATTTTGAGTGGTAACCTTATTATATTAAAAAATCATGCATCAGAGATATATTAATTTTTTAGCAATAGCATTAGTTCTTTTACTGAGCACTTCTTGTAGGAAAAAAGAGGAAAAAATTGACAATCAAATACTTAACCTACCTAAAGGATATGCTTTAGTTAGTATAAATCTTCCTGAGATCACTACTCAAGAAGAAAGTCTGTCTGGGAACAAGAAGGCAATTGCCAGATTTACCCAAGAAAATAACAATTCAAATACGCAGACACTTTCGACAGCAAGCGGCGGTTTGGAATGCGCAGTTTCTCTTACTCCAGAATATGCTACTAACACCGATTTCAAATCTAATAAATTAGCAGAAAAGGTGACAAAACCAGTAGACCTGGGAGTGAGATATAGATTATATGCATTTGAAAAAGAATCAGGAAAATTAGTTGATTCAGCAACTTACACACGTGGGCAAGAAGCAAATGCTGCTGATATTAAAATTAGTCGGGAACAAGGACTATATATTCGTAGCATACTCAAATAATAACAAAACTAATTTTCCAAGCTATTTATCCAATAAGGAAAATATAAATACTGCGGAAATATTAAATGCAGATGTCGATTTCATGTTTTTTAAAGGGGAAATGTTCATTCCCGCAAGAAGTAAAAACACACTCAAAATTAAATTTAGACATACTTTCAGTCAGATTACTACGATTATAAAGCTGGACGAAAGAACAGCCAGTATACATCAATAAAAGGTATCAGTAACGCCAGCTTTATCAAACCTGCATACGAAAAAACGAAATTTAAAGTTTCGAACGAGACTATTACAGGTATGAATAAGAAAGCTTTAGGAGGAGAAGTTATATTTCCAACCATTGCTAGTAATTCTAATATTACACAAATTAAAACAACAGCACCGACAGTGGTTAATTCTCCTGCAACAGGAGAGATTGGACAGCTAATAATTGAGTCACTAACTATTGGTAATATTACAAGAGGAAATATTATCGTTGAAAATCTGAAACTTACGCCAGGCGTAAAATACAACTTGGAATTAACATTTTATGTACCTCCTACACAAGAGGTTTTGGATCCTAGTAACAATCCTTATTTTAAATATTATCAAAAAGGAGGAAACGGAGACAAGCATGTGGAATATACGGTTAATCTGACAAATCCAACATTTGGAGCACAATTGGATATATTCTATTTAGATAATTCCTTTCAATTATATGTAAATGACAAAGCTGTTTTCTCCAAAGAAATTAACTTCGAAGATTATCTAAAATCAGACGTTGAATTTAGTGATGGAACTTGGTATGGGAAATCTGGCACTGGTATAGACCAAATATACTGGGTTAATGATAGTGAAAGAAAAGAAGTGCCCATCATTAGATTAGTAATTGATGAAGATGGAAAAATCCAATTATATGGTCGAAAGAGTTTAAAGGATGAATTACGGCTTTTAAAATTAAAAAATGGAATAACATATAACGAGGTAAAGTTTGATCCAAAAGGTACAAATAAACTTCGATTCTATTCTACAATTTGGACTATAACCGATGTTTGGGGAAGAATATATGGAATCCAAGTGAAATAACTAATAGTTAAATATTATGTAAAAAAGGAGCGCATCTAAAATGGAGGGCACTGAAAAAGTCCCCTTTTATATTGGGCCA